>JAEWMK010000016.1 GCA_023457235.1 Bacillota bacterium | reverse complement strand
TCTTGTCTTGTCCTCAAACGATGCCTTTGAGGACAACATTGATGGGTGTCGCTCTTGTCTTGTCCTCAAACGATGCTATTGAGGACAACATTGATGAGTGTCGCACTTGCCTTGTCCTCAAACGATGTCTTTGAAGACAACATTGATGGATGTCGCACTTATCTTGTCCTCAAACGATGCTATTGAGGACAACATTGATGGGTGTCGCTCTTGTCTTGTCCTCAAACGATGCCTTTGAGGACAGCATTGAAGGATGTTCACCGTTACTGTCCGAACTTTACTACGCAATAGCCCTAAATTGCGCCATAAGTCAACAATTAACACTCGCTTTAATACTCACGAATATCCGTTCTTATTATTAATTATTCCATAATTCATATGGAGCCAATTTCCAATATAAAAAGGATAGCTAAATTGCTATCCAAAATACGAGTTAATTGATATGTTGTTTTGGTTTTTCTCTCCTTCAACCGAACAGGTTAATTTACTTCATTGGGATTTTAAGAACTTGACCTGTCATGACGGTTCCATTTGCATCTAAACCGTTTGTTTTCTTAATGATTTCTTCCCCGGCTCTACTTTTATAATATTTCATTGAGATTCGGTATAAAGTTTCTCCAGCCTTTACTTTGTGATGCACTACTTTTTCCGCTTGCGCCGGAGTTGCTTCTTTTGCTTGCACTTCAGTTGATGTCTCTACAGGCTCTATAGGTTCTGTTGGTTGTTGAGTCTCATCTACATCCTTCACTTCTTCTCCTGTTTCGATTTTTTCTATTGCCTCTACTTCTGTGGCTGTTTTTATTTCTTCTACCCCATCATCCTTTATTTCAATCACATCTATACTAGAATCATCAGCATCATTTATTTCTTCGTTTTCAATTTCACTGGCATTTGTTAATTGGATATGGTCTTTCCATAAGTTATAACTGGCCACTATACAGACGATTAGTATAAATGCCAAGGCAAGCAAGCGAATAAGCGGAAAACGGAATCGAAATTTTACTTTTTTATCTTTTTGGCGGTGGACCTCACTTCTTGGCGGAAGCCCGGAGTTCTCTGATTGATCTTCTTCCATTTGTTTTCTGAGAATTTCTGCTTGGTCAAAAGAATCATGATTCTCATTCATAATGCTCACCTCTCGTTTAGAACTGTCCTTAAATAATTGAAACGAATCATTAATGCAAATACAAAATCGATTAGAAAATGCATAAATATTGTTACAAGAAGATTTTCGGTTATGATATAAATCCAGCCAATATAAAAGCTTAATGAAATTACGACAACAAGTAATGCCCATTTAAAAAGATATCTGAAATGGAGAATTGCAAATACAATACTCGCTATAAAATATCCGAAATGTGTTTGAAGAACACCGCGAAAGAAAAGTTCCTCAGAAAATGCTACTACCAAGCAAATGATTAATGTATGCCAAACTGGTCTGTTTTTAAAAACCTTTTCGTTTATACCACCATCATCATACATATGCTTTGGCAAAAACTTCATAAGAATAGAGTCAATAGCTATAACAATAATAGCACTTCCTCCGCCAAAAAGGAGTATTTCATTCAGATTCCACTCCCATAATTCAAAAAATGATTCTAAATCCTCAAATAAAAAGAAACCAATGATACCAGTTAGGATTATGATCATGAGTTGTGTTATATAAAGGTGAAAGAGTACTTCTTTATCTTCCATTTGGTTTATGAGTTCAGCCTGACGTTTAGCCATTCTGTCCTTCTCCGCTTTGTTTAAGGATCAATTTTAGTTCTTCCTTCCAATCCGTAAATTCATAGGTTTTTGAAGCACTTTCAGTATTTCCATATTTTTGAATATCAAATTTACAATAATCACAGCAGTTATCTGGGTGAACCTCCAATGTTTGGTCGAACTTCCACAATAACGTTTCCCGTCTGCAACTTTCTTCGTTTTCAATCCACCTTTTAAATCCCGCTAAATCTCTTTGTTTTAAACGGACCCTTTGATGAACTGTGTTCATTATTTTTTGTTTGGCATCGAGAGCACATAGATTGGGGTTGATGCTGCCATTCACAAATACTTTTTCATTTTCAAGCTGATATTTCATAAATCGCCATTTTACTTCGGAAATACCATATCTTTCATACATTAATGTCTCAAGCTCATGTAGTGATGACTTTTGTTTTGGGTTCGATACAAGTGTAAAAACCAAACTCCATTCCTCATCATTAGGTAAATCATGAAGAACCATACTTTTTGCCAAATCATGGTCTTCATTGCAATAGAGGAGAATTGCAACACTAGGATTCCCATCCCTTCCGGCACGCCCGATTTCCTGCAAATAAGATTCAATTTGAGATGGGTAGTGGAAGTGAATGACAAATCTTACATTTGCTTTATCCACGCCCATACCAAAGGCATTTGTGCAACAGATGACATCTAATTGATTTAGGATAAATTGCTGCTGGATTAATAAACGATCTTCATTTTCCAACCCGCCATGATAGTAAGCAACCCGATTAATGCCGTTTTCTCGTAAAATCATCGCCATTTTTTCAGTCCATATTCTGCTAGAAAAATAAATAATGCCAGGACCTTCGAGATTTTTTACAAATGCGACCGTTGTCCTTATTTTATCATCAAGTGAATCTATTTTTTTAACATTAATTGCAATATTCGTGCGATCGATAGAATAAATATGTTTGACAACATCCGGTATGTCTAATTGGTGAATAATGTCTTCGATCACGATGTTAGTTGCTGTGGCCGTTAAGGCCAAACAAGGTGGATTGCCCAGCCTCTTTTTCACATCATCAAGTTTCAAATAATCCGTTCTAAATTCATGTCCCCATTGGGAAATACAGTGGGCCTCATCAATAACAAATAAACTAATCTTGATCTTTTCGAGGGCACGAATAACCTCAGCCGATTGTAAAATTTCAGGAGAAGCGTATATAAAACGGTATCGATGGATTGATAGTAAGGCAGATTTCCTTTTTTGATAAGATAAAAAGCTATTCAAACCGATAACATCTTTTTCTCCTCTCGACTTCAATTGTTGCACCTGATCTTCCATTAATGATAACAACGGTGAAACAATTAGAACGGTGCCATCTAAAAGATAGCCAGGAAGTTGATAACAGATGGACTTGCCTGCACCGGTTGGAAGCATGGCCATTACATTTTTACCTTTTACTAAATCTTGGATTATTTCCTTCTGGCCCTTCCGAAAGGAAGAAAATTGAAATTTCTCTTGTAATATTTTTTCTAATCTCACTCAACAACCCATCCTTCCTAGCACGAGACGAATCTGGAAATAGCTTACCGTATCGTTTAGTGAACTCCTGATTGGTTTAAGCCGTTTTGTTCTAAGCATTTGAAAGGATTCAATAATTTTTCCTTGCAGATCATTGGAAACAAATGGCTCAACATTAAAACTTTTCAATTCCGAAGCAATCTCTACAATATGATCTTCAACCGTACTTTCTTTTAGATTTCGGATCATGGCAATTTCAGTAATTGATTTATTTAAACATAATAATTCATATGTTTTTTGCGATGATTGAGTTAGCGGTGCTACTGACTGATCAACTTGTGCAATAAATGACTTAAGCTGGCGAAACCGAATTGGATTCGTTTCGATTGTATCTATCATGTAATGGAGAACCGCTTGAAAGAGTATAAAAGTATATTCCGGATCAAGTTGTAGGATACGACCTATCTGTTCAATCGTGTATCCAACCCGGTGGTATCCACTCAGGTGCAATACAAATATTTCTGCATATAACTCTGGTAAAGATTGAAGCAAACTTGCAGCTTCATTAAAAATTTCATCCGCTGTATCGTAGCGGTTCTTTATTGTTTTTAGATAGCTTTTCACAAAGCGTTGTGTTTCTTCGTCATTGATAACAGGTGTGAACGATGAATTTTCGTACTATAAAAACGACAAGGTTTGGAGCGTAAGCGAAAAGCGCTGCCAAAGTAAGAGAGCTTTTTTATGATTTTTCCACCCATTCAAATAGGATGGTATTGGATACTTTTTCTTATAATTTTCTAAATAAAATGAGCCCTTTTCAGTCAAAATATATGTATCCTTTCTCGTCAAAGAAATAACATCACTTGTCTGAAGTTCAAAAATAATATCATCAAGATCTTTTTTTGATAGCTGTTGCATCGATTGAAAAAAGGGCTCTAGCTTAAATAATTTTGCATCTTGAATCGTTTGAGAGGATTTTTTCCCTTGCAGTAAATGATAGATCGCATAAATCGACCTTTCACCATTATATTTGGAAAGGCAATACAGTACGACAAAAAAACGAAATCGCTCCATAGCATCGATTCCTTTCTTCCATTGTTTAAACACCAAGGCGCATTTGATTATTATTTTAGCAAATTATGACGAAAAAAGGATGAATAAACATATGGAATCGATGGTAAAAAGGATTAAACCTTGTGTGATAAACATTCTCATTGCATTTTACTATTGAAAAGTTGCACAAAGCGATTTACAATGTTTATGAGTCAAAAATATGACTCCTCGGAGTTATATATTATTTACAAATTGTGGGAGGTATTTTTTCATGGCAAAATATACGATTGTAGACAAAGAAACTTGTATTGCATGTGGTGCATGTGGAGCATCTGCGCCTGATATCTACGATTACGATGATGAGGGTATTGCATACGTAACATTAGACGATAACCAAGGTATTGTTGAAATTCCTGACGTGTTAATCGATGATATGATGGATGCATTTGAAGGCTGTCCAACTGACTCAATCAAAGTTGCTGATGAGGCATTTGACGGTAACCCAACTAAATTTGAATAATATTTAATACATAAAAACCTCTCAACTTTTTGGTTGAGAGGTTTTTGTTTATATATTTTATTTTTTTTATGGTAACTCTGGTGCGTCTACTACCGGAACTTCTCCACTCATTGATTCTAAGAATGCAACTACTACATCAACTTCTTCATCTGTTAAATTAAGCGGCTGCATTAATGGGTCTTTATTCGGGTGATTACTGCCGCCATCATTGTAATAATTCACAACGTCTTTAAGAGTAGCTAAACTTCCATCATGCATGAATGGTCCAGTATGACTAACACCTCTTAAACCTGGGGTTTTGAACTTGCCTTTGTCCGCTTCTTGGTTTGTTACAGCGTATCTGCCCTCATCACCTTCCAAACCTATGTTATGGAAATTATTATCTGATAGAGTAGGACCCGCATGACAGGACATACAATTTGCTTTACCAGCAAATAACTTCATGCCTTCAATTTCCTGTGCATTCAATGCTTCTGTCTCCCCGGCTAGGAAACGATCAAATCTAGTATCTGTAATTGTAATTGTTCTTTCGAAAGCTGCAATGGCTTTAGCAATATTTTCTGCAACGATTTCTTCATTAAACACTTGATTGAATTGATCAACATAGCCTGGAACAGCCCTTAACTCAGTAACTAATTCATCAAGGTTTTGATTCATCTCAACCTCTGATTGGATTGGACCAAGTGCCTGCTCTTCTAAACTGCCAGCACGGCCATCCCAAAAGTTAGAAGTATAGTATCCAGAATTTATGATTGTAGGACTATTACGTGCTCCCTCGTGTCCTTCAAAGCCAATAAATTTTGGTAAGTTATCACCATAGCCTGCACCTGTTGCGTGACAAGAAAAACAACTTAATTTATTATTACCAGATAATCTAGTATCAAAATATAATTGCTTACCAAGTTCAACTTTTTCTTCGGTCATCGGATTATCATCCGGTACAGGAATATTCCCAATTGGTTGGAACTTTGCAATAACATCTTGTAATTCTTGATCAATAGTTGCACTTTCTTCGACTGGTGGTTCAATGGCAGAATTAGTTACGCCTTCGTTACTGCTACACCCAACAAGTAACCCAGTAAAAAACAATCCTGTCCCTATCCATTTTAATGCTTTCATGGTAACAACTCCTTTTTGTTTAATAGATCGCATTTCACTTAATTTCCATTAATGTTATCTTATACCTAGTATAAATTAATAATTATTACTTTTAAGTACTTAACATTGACATTTTTGTGAAATACATCACAAATCATTATTTTGATAGTGTTTATTATTTTAATTTAAATTAGTGTATAAAAGATATAAGAGCTAAATCTGCGTGAAACTAACTCGTTCGGTTGAGGGAGAGAAAAACCAAAACAACATATCAATTAGCTCGTGTTTTGAATAGCAATTTAGCTATCCTTTTTATATTGGAAATTGGCTCCATATGAATTATGGTATAATTAATAGGAAGAACGGATATTCGTGAGTATTAAAGCGAGTATTAACTGTTGACTTATGACGCAATATCAGGCGATTGCGTAGTAAAGTTCGGACAGTAACGGTGAACATCCATCAGTGTTGTCCTCAAAAGCATCGTTTGAGGACAAGGCAAGTGCGACACTCATCAATGTTGTCCTCAATAGCATCGTTTGAGGACAAGACAAGAGCGACACCCATCAATGTTGTCCTCAAAGGCATCGTTTGAGGACAAGACAAGA
>JAEWMK010000015.1 GCA_023457235.1 Bacillota bacterium | reverse complement strand
CATGTATACTCCACTAAAAATGATAGTGATTATGCTAAAAAGCACAATTTTTATCGACACCAAATTCATGATCTCAGCGAAAAGTTCAGAAATATTCAATTCAAATGGAGTAAAACTTAACGCCATTACTAAATTATAGGTTGCAATGGCAATACCCAAAATAATGAACCACATTAAAGCTACTATTAATTTCGCACCGACAATCTCAATTCCTTTTAAAGGTAATGTGAAACTTAAAAAACCTCTATCCTCATATAATTCTTTTCGAAAAGAGCCAACGATGTATAAGAAGGTTACTAATACTGTTCCGAAAATAATCATCATCGATAGCGCCATAAAAAGACCACCGCCAAAGGAACCTTCTATAATTTGCGTATTGGAAGCGTGTAACCCTGTAATCAGTATTAGCACCAACGTCAAAACTCTCAATATATATTTATAGGTACCTTTAATCTCATATTTCATAAATTTAAGCATATCCGAAAATCCCCCCTATTCACCAAATACTTCTTTATAAATATCATCTATTTGCATTCCTTTTTCTTCCCTTAAAGCTTCAGCATTTCCAGTTAAAATAATATTGCCATCCTTTAAAAAGACAACATCATCAAGCATATTTTCCATGTCCCTTACTAAGTGGGTTGTGATTATCATCGAACTTTTTTCATTAAAATTATTTATAATCGCATTTAATATTTGATCTCTGGCAACTGGATCTACACCCGCTATCGGTTCATCCAAAATATAGAGCTTGGCATTTCTAGATAGAACAAGAGATAGGTTCAGTTTTTCGTGCATACCTTTTGAAAGAGTATTTATTTTCATGCTTTTATCCAATTTCATGAAATCAAGTAATTCTCCAAACTTCTCTTCATCAAAGTCTAAATAGAAATCTCTATACAATTTACAGGCATCATCTATCTTCATCCATTTGTACAAGAAATTACGATCTGGTAAATAGGAAACAATGGCTTTTGTAC
The DNA here is from genome assembly GCA_023457235.1 of Bacillota bacterium. Classification (GTDB taxonomy): domain Bacteria; phylum Bacillota; class Bacilli; order Bacillales; family Bacillaceae_J; genus Schinkia. Next base: position 3,244 of record JAEWMK010000015.1, on the reverse strand, counting down.
CTCCCCCTACACTTCGACCGTCAATAAGAACTTCACCGCTTGTTTGTCTTAATAGTCCTGTTAATATCTTAATAAGTGTGGTCTTACCACTACCGTTAGGGCCAAGTATTCCAACTATTTTCCCCTCTTCTATGTTCAAACTTAATTGATCTAAAACGGTTTTATTTAAATATTTCTTCGTGAGATTTTTCACTTCCAAAATGTGGTTCATGTTCATTCCTCCTTCGCCAACCAGTGTGATACCATTTCTTTAATTTCATCATTCTTGAATCCAAGATTTTTCATCTCGCTGAAAAACTGATCAATTAAGTCTGTGGCCATACTCTTTTTAACACCTTGAATCGTATCTATATTTTCTGTTACAAATGTACCCATTCCTCTTTGTGTGTACACAAATTCTTCACGTTCTAATTCTTGGTATGCTCTCTGAATTGTGTTGGGATTTACTTTTAATTCTTTAGAAAATTCTCTTACCGATGGCAATTTATCACCTCTTTTAAGTTCTCCTGAAACAATTTTCGATTTAATTAAATTCATGATTTGTATATAGATTGGAAGATTGCTTTCAAAATTCATCTTCTCACCTCCAGCTGCAATATGTAACAGTGTATTAGTTGTATAGTACACTAACACTCGAATACTGTCAACTAACAAAAAAAAGAACGTACTTTTAGATCTACCTCTAAAAAGTACGTTCGTTATTTTTTATTGTAACCGAATAATTTATATTGACCATCTGACTTAGGACTTAGTAATTCCCGCTTCCGCCCCCTTACACCAATTATGGGAATCATTGACTTCCTTTGATTCCCGCTTCCACCTCCTAACACCGATTACGGGAATCATTGACTTCCTTTGATTCCCGTTTCCATCTCCTAACACCAATTACGGGAATCATTGACCTCCTTTGATTCCAATTTTCGTCTCCTAACACCTATTACGGGAATCATTGACTTCTTTTGACTCCCGCTTCCATCTCTAAATATAAAAAAACGAGAACCAATCATAAGACTGATTCCCGGTTTCCTTTTGCCTGTATAATTCCGTAAATCCAATTATTTCGTCTCAATCAATGATTTGTTTTCCCACTGAATTGGCAAACCTACATAGTTTTCCGCCAATGTTTTTGATCCAGCTAGGGAAGTACATACATAATCCAATTCTGTTAATTGGATATTACGTTCAAATGAATCATGGTTAGGGTTACGATGAAGCATGTTTGTCATCCAATAGGAGAAGCGCTCTGCCTTCCAAATACGACGAAGTGCTATCTCAGCATAGCGATCTAAGATATCCTCTGAACCAGATTTATAGAATTCAGCAAGCCCTGTTGCTAGAATCTTAACGTCAGAGGCTGCTAGATTTAAACCTTTCGCACCGGTTGGCGGGACTGTATGGGCCGCATCTCCTGCGATAAATAGTCTACCATAATTCATTGTTTCTAGAACATAGCTGCGCATTTGTACAATATTTTTTGAATTAATCGGGCCGTCAGGTAATGTCCAGCCTTCCATTGCCGTTCTAGCGTGCAGCTCACTCCAGATTCGATCATCTGACCAATTGGCAATATCATCATTATAGTCCACTGAAATATAATGACGTTGTAATGTTGGTGTTCGTGTACTTAATAATGCAAAACCACGGTCATGGTTAGAGTAAATTAACTCTGGGTTTGCTTGTTTTGCATCTGTTAAAATGCCAAGCCAGCCATGGGCATATAAATGTAAATGTTCCTTTCTAATGCTGTCAGGGATAGCCAGTCTACTAGGTCCATGGAAGCCGTCACAGCCAGCAATGAAATCACATTGAATTTCATGTGTTTCTCCATTTTGTTTAAAACGAATTTTTGGTTCCTTTGTATCAACATCATGCAAAGTAACATCAGATACATTGAAAATAATGTCGCGACCTGTATTAAAGCGGGCATTTACTAAATCAATGATTACTTCATGCTGTGGGTAGACTGTAATTCTTTGGCCCCCCGTTAATTCTCTGAAATCAATGCGATGTCTTTTCCCTTTAAATTGCAGTTCAATTCCGTCATGGAAGTGGCCTTCACGCATCATCCGATCACCAACACCGATTTCATTTAATAAATCAACTGTGAATTGCTCTAGTACTCCAGCCTTAACAGTTCCTTCAATATCTTCTTTTGGTTTACGTTCTATGATAATAGAATCAATTCCTTGTAAATGTAAAAGTTGAGCTAGCATTAATCCAGCTGGTCCTGCTCCAATAATTCCTACTTGTGTACGCATATTCAATCATTCCTTTTCTAATTATTTGATTAACAAGTTTGTAAACGTTTACTTCTCTTAATTAAAATAATATAATAGAAATATTTTGAATATTATGCTACCTTTCTTATATACGGAACAAATTGAAATTTTTGAGGTGATTTTTTTGAATTTGTCGGAACCAAATAATTCGATCCTTCAATCCGTCCAAAGAGGCTTGCAAATTCTTAAATTATTCTCCGCAGCCAAGCCCGTTTGGGGCATTACGGATATTGCAACTACTCTAAATTTAAGTAAAAGTACAGTTAGCCGCATTATCTGTGATTTAGTAGAGGAAGGCTATTTGGAAAAACACCGCAACAAATATCGATTAGGCTTTTCGCTTTTAGCCCTGAGCGGTGTCATTACATCCCATTTAGAAATTCATAGAGAGTCAAGGGATACGTTGAAGTCACTTGTCCATAAATTAGGAGAAACTGCTCACATTGCTATTCTTGAAGATTTAGAGATCACCTATTTACATAAAATTGAATGTCAAAACCCAGTTAGGCTATTCACGAATATCGGTAAAAGGAATCCTCCAACATGTACAGGTTCCGGAAAAATATTGTTAGCCTATCAGCCTGAAACTGCCTTACAAGAACTGATCGACAGAGGTTTACCGATGATGGGACCCAAAAGCATTATAGACCCTCAAAAATTAAAGATGGAATTACAAAACGTTCGAAAAAATGGATATTCCATTTGTATTGATGAAATGCAGGAGGGGATTATAAGCATCGGAGCAGCTATTCGCGATTACACGAATGAAGTAGTGGCGGCGGTAAGTATCGTCGGACCCAAGCAACGTGGAATAGGCAGGGACGGATTACGCTACATTACTGAGGTCATTAAAGCTGCTGAGGAAATATCTGAAAAACTAGGATATATAAAAGCATTAGACGAGAAAAGCGGAAGCGCCCGTTAAGCGACGTATAAACTGAAGCACGGTGACTGAGATAAAGGAA
>JAEWMK010000014.1 GCA_023457235.1 Bacillota bacterium | reverse complement strand
AATCAACTTCTTTAACGGTTAGTAAAGATTCATTATCCCAGTTTTTCATAATCCACTCAATATAATTCAGTCTTCGTTTTATTGGCACATGCAATATTCATCGCTTTTAAAATCATTTCTTTCGGTTGTAAAAAACTAGAATCATCTAACCAAGCTAACAGCTGCTGTTTCGCATTTACGTTCGAAAAGCCAAATTCATTCGCATCCCAAAACTCTATTATTTCCTTTACGTCATCTGTGTCTATATGGTTTTCTATCTTTGATCGGAGAGCTTTTTTGATTTATTAGTGACTTTATTTCTGCGGGTGTAAATGATTCAATTTCATCTTCTGGAGTTTTTACAGGTTTAAATCTTTCATGAATTGGAATTTCAATCCATCCTTCTTGAAAACAATGCCGTAAAAATGCACGCATCGTTCTTATTCGGACATTTGCAGTTGTTGGTGCTAACTTTTTTTCATTAAGCATAAAACCAATATAATCTCTAAAAATTTCAGAAATCACCTCTTCATTCGATAAATTACCCTGCACAAATTCAGAAAAATAACGAAAATGTTCATAATAGCCTTTTATAGTGGGGTCTGTTAATCCCTCCGTTACCTTATAGTTCATAAACCTTTCAAACATTTCATATAGAGTAAACTTCTGTTCAACTGATTTTGTACGATTTAAACTTTTATTATCCCTTACACCCTTTCTATTTGTTTTTCGTGTTATAGACATAAAAAAATCCACCTTCCTTTATCGGAAACAGTGGATTTAACGCACTAGGACTCATTGAAAAGATACCCTAGTTTTATGTAATTTTCATAAATAATACAGGTGTAATCTCTGTTCAAATCACAGCAACAAAAACTGTTCAAACCATTGATAACACTGAATTTTTTGGCGGGACCGTGTGAGAATCGAACTCACCTGACCACGCACGGTAGTCACGGACAGTTTTGAAGACTGCGGAGGACACCAGTACCCCATCCGACCCCATCGAATTATGTTACATTTTGTATTATACTAGTTTTGCTAGATTTAAGCAATCGAAATGAATCGGAATTATTTTGGAATAACGAAATAAAACGTCGCACCAATACGACGTTTTATACCACTCTTTATTTAACCATCGCTCATTTTCGTTCTTGTTGGATTAATAGCTTTCTCCATTTCTTCAGCGGCCATTACATTATCACCAGCACTCATTGCCTCACTGAATGGTTTTCCTTTTTGGCTCCCGCCTTGTGGATTGTTACGTCGTTTTTTGTTTGTCATTATAATCACTCCTTTCACAATAATAGAGTCCCTGTTTCTGCCAATATTTATTCATCACATACATTATCGTAGATTGTATTGGTTTTATTTGCGATTTATTGATAAAATAATGGATATTGAAAGATCGGATTTAATAGAGGTGGAAATATGTTTGCAAATTGGACACAGTGGTTAATTCTTTTTTGGACTGTTTTTTTGGTCGTTATGCTTTTTATTGGCGGCTTTTTTATGTTTCGGAAATTTTTGAAACGGCTCCCGAAGGAAGACGGAAAATCTATTATAGATTGGGAAGAACATTATATTAAAGAAACAAGGCATCTTTGGCCGGATAAAGAAAAGGAATTATTAGAGGAGCTTGTAAAACCGGTTCCCGAACTTTTCCGAGATGTAGCCAGACAGAAAATTGCAGCTAAAATCGGAGAACTCGCTTTAGAGGAAAAAGCTAATTCGATAACGGAAAGATTAATCGTAAAAGGTTATATTCAAGCAACACCAAAGCGAGACCATAAATTTTTACGAAAAACTTTAGAGAAAAAACAAATCGATATTACCCCATATGAGAGTTTATTTTAGTATTATTAAAAGAGGTTGACCCAATGGTCAACCTCTTTATTACTATTATATATTATTTTCTGGTAATGTTTTTTCAAGTTTTTTATATGAATATAGCATTGCTAATCTCCATGGCAAGATCATTCCAAATGCCAGAATAAAAAACATTCCGCTTGTTTCCCCAAATGAAATATAATGGCCAAGAACAGATTTCATTATTATCCTTAACAACAATAATCCAACTAAAATATAAATAAAGGCTTTTGATCTTTGCAAATAAATTTGATTATTACGCACTTCAAATTTTGAGGTTTTAATCAATAAGATCGAGAAAACCATACCAACTGAAAAAGCCTCCAGGATTTCGGCTGGTGTCACCCGAAACATTGGAACAGTAAACATTAAGAAACCGGTGCTCATAAAAACGGGAGGCAAAATAATTTTTTTAACATTAGCTGGCTTTTTGGCAGCCTTCATCCGTACAAACATTGCAAATACAGCCATCATTAAAGCGCCAACAGTAGTTGCAGCCATTAACATGCTATTATCACTCATTTCATCACCAATATGAAAAGAAATACCACTTATGACCTAAAACTGGATCTAAAGTGGTAATATGAATCATTTTTATTTTTCTAACACTCTAGATACGGCTTCAAGAACTCGGTTTTCATCAAATGGTTTAACAATAAAATCCTTGGCACCAGATTCAATTGCTTCTACAACAAGCTTTTGCTGGCCTAATGCAGAACACATGATTATGATTGCATTCGTATCCAATGCTTTAATTTGTTTTACAGCTTCTAAACCATTCATTTCTGGCATAGTAATATCCATCGTTACGATATCCGGCTTAAGTTCTTTATATAATTCGATTCCCATACGACCATTATCAGCTTCACCGACTACCTGGTGATTGCCTTTTTGCAAAATATTTGTAAGAGTCATTCTCATAAATTTCGCATCATCTACAATCAATATTCTAGCCATTTTTTCATCTCCCTACAAAACTTTTGCAACATGTACATAGTATAATCAGACTAGTACATTATATTATATACCTTCTTTATTTACCACAATTAAAAACCCGTAAAGCCGCCAAAAATATCGATTAAATATATTGTAATTTTTGTCATCCAGTCGAAGAATAAGAAAATTCCCATGACAATCATTACATAGCCACCGATTTTTATTATTTTAACACTATTCTTCTTAATCCATTGCATTCTTCCGATAAAAAATGACAGGATGAAAAATGGAATTGCAAAGCCAAGTGTATAGGCGATCATATATAGCATACCTGACCCAGGATTTGAGACACTTAGTGCAAGAACAGCTGCTAAAATAGGACCTGTACAAGGCGTCCAGCCTGCTGCAAAGCCCATTCCAATTAAAATAGATCCGATAAAGCCTGTAGGCCTATTTTTGAAGGCAATTTTATGATCCTTCATTAAAAACTCCGGTTTTAATACACCAACAATGACAAAGCCAAAAAAGACAATTAAAATAGCACCGATTTGTCTTATTAAATCATTGTACTGCATAAAAAACTTTCCTATGAACGAAGTAGACATTCCTAACATAATAAAAATACTTGAAAAACCAATCAAGAAGAATATTGTATGGAGCATCGTTCGCTTTTGCATCATCGCATTTTCTTCTTTTAATTCAGTTACTGAAACACCTGTTATGTAAGACAAAAATGCAGGATATAAAGGTAAACAGCATGGTGAAATAAAAGATAAAAATCCCGCTCCAAACGCTAGAAATATGTTTACATCAGCCATTCATTAAACAACTCCTAAAAGGTTTTAATACAAATTGCATCTATATTAGTCTATCAAATCCACAGTGAAATTCATAACATTTTAATCTAACAGTTTTGTGTCACAAGGCTGCCAACATTATTTTGTTAGCAGCCCCATCCCTTCTACAATTGCATTTATTTCAGTTTTAACAATTTTTAAACCATCCTCTAAACCCTGAATTTGTACAAAACGAACCGGGGTCTCATATTGATCGGCAGCAAAAGTATATTTAGGATCATAATATTCTTCTAAAATCAGTTTTACAAATAATTCATATTGGCGATTATGAAAACTTTCCGTAATTTGATTAAACAAATTGGGATTCATTCTTTTTTTAAGAATTTCAATCGCATGAAGAAATTCCTCATGATAGTCCTCAAATTGATATGTGTCGCAAATAGCTTTAATCCGGCTTTCGATTGGTGAATAAATGTGAATTCTATATCCTGCATCTTTTCCTTTTAAAATAAAATCAGGGAGGATAATCCTTCCAACTCGTTTGCTCTCGGCCTCAATAATACAGTATGGTGAATCTTGTAATTCCCTTAGACGGTAAACTAAATCACGTTCAAATTCTTTTTGTGATTTTGGCTTTAAACCAATTCCTCCAAAAGTCGACCCACGATGCCCAGCAAGACCTTCTAAATCTAATACCGGATAGTTTTCCTTCTGGAGAGCTTCTAATATATCGGTTTTGTGGGTACCCGTATTACCTTCGAGAACGATATATTGCTTTTCAATCGTTGAAAAATATTCAAGCTCAGCCTGAATTCACTTC
>JAEWMK010000013.1 GCA_023457235.1 Bacillota bacterium | reverse complement strand
GAATGAATCCTTATACAACCTCTGTTTTGGCCATCGCCGGTCAGGTCCATGAAATGAAAAAAGACAATCAACGGGTCCATGCGGGATTATCAAGATTAATGGAAAAAGAACAACTAGATGATTTTATGAAAATAGAGGAAATTATCGATATTGTCGTAACCACAAATGAACGGTATGGGCAAATGCTAGAAAAGAAAATATTCTTTGAGGTAGAAATTGAAGGACCGTCACAGTTTTATCATACGTTTATCCTTCTTTCGATTATTAATAATCTAGTTTCCAACGCAGTAGAGGCCTGTATCGAAGTGACAACGATTAGAATTGAAATTTCGAAAATAGAAGACATGCTCGTGATGAAAATTTCCGATAATGGACCAGGCATATCAGAACGCCATCAGGATTTAATTTTCGAAGCAGGGTTCACAACAAAGTATAATGAAACAGGTGTTGCCTCCAATGGGATTGGATTAACTTATATAAAGGATGTCGTCGAACATCTTAATGGTAGTATTGAGCTTCAACACCTTGAAGGGGATATGAAAACCTCTTTCATTGTCCAGTTGCCAATTGTACAATTAACAGAAAGTGGGGAATAATGTGCGATTTTTTCTAGTAGATGATGATGCGTCTGTACGAGCTATGCTTGCCGATATCATAGAAGATGAAGATTTCGGAACGATTGAAGGAGAAGCAAGTGATGGTTCAGAGGTAACCGATTCTTTATTAACTGCCAAAGATATCGATATATTAATCATTGATTTATTAATGCCCAAACGGGATGGAATTGAAACGATTCGTCAAATTAGACCCGCTTATCAAGGGAAAATTGTAATGGTTTCACAAGTCGAAATTAAGGAATTAATCGGAGAAGCTTTTTCATTGGGGATTGAATATTACATTATGAAGCCCATAAATCGGCTTGAGGTCATTGGCGTTTTAACAAAAGTAAAAGAACGGATCCTGCTTGAAAAATCAATCCATACTATACAACAATCCTTAAACCAATTGAATAACACGGCTATTCAGTTGCCTGAAAGAAACACTATCGTTCAATCTTCGAACAATATAGTCGAGGCGGCAAAATATAAACTATTAGACTTAGGCATCCTATGTGAAGGAGGCCATAAGGATCTATTAGACATTTTGGAAGTGTTGAAACAACAAGAGCTTGAAGGGAAACATGAAATTCCTCCTTTAAAAGAACTTTTTGAAGAGGTTGCACTAAAAAGGCTTGGGATTAAAGATCAAAAAGAGGCAAAAGCTTCAGAACAAAGGGTAAGACGGGCCCTTCATCAATCCCTTGAGCATATTGCTTCTTTAGGAATCAATGATTTTTCAAACCCAACGTTTGAGCATTATGCTTCCACTTATTTTGATTTCCCGCAAGTACGGATGAAAATGTTGGAACTAGAAGGAAAACAATCAGAGGAAAATGGACATGCAAGAATTAACATCAAAAAATTCATTCAAGTCCTTTATATGGAAGTAAATCAAGAATCCCGCCTTTAAATACTAGGCGGGATTTGCTTTTCTTCTTTTTCATCATCTGCTTTTGTATCTTCCTCGACGAGTTCTTTTGTAGAGTTTTTAAATTCCTTTAATGTTTGTCCAACCGCTCTGCCCATTTCAGGGAGCTTCTTCGGCCCAAAAATAACTAATGCGATAATTAATATTAGTATTAATCCTGGAATTCCAATATTAGATAACATACTGTATTCATCTCCTATCGAATGTTCAATATCTAGCTCCTAATAATCCTTTTCTTTTCTCACATGGAACGCATACTTCATCTGTATCCGTTAAGGTTTGATAGCTATTATTGCATTCAGTACATACTTTCGATATTACAGGAAGGTTAATTGGTTGATGTCTTGATATTTTTTCTTTCACTTTGAGTGCTTTTTCCGGACAAATATCTTCGCATAAATTACATGATGAACAGCTTTGGGCATTTATGAAAAAGCCGGCATCTGTTATCTTTAAGCATTTTTTATGACAAAGAACTACACAAGCCTTACATAATGTACATTTACTAGCATCCAAAGTAATTTCTGAAAATTGATGTTCAGGGTAATATTTCGCTAATTCTAAATCATCCTGATTAAAACGCCATTTAGCTGGTGCCATTTTAACCAATAATGATTGTGTTTCTTTTTTCCAACTGAAAAATAATTCTCTTCTTGTCATTTCTTCTGTCTTGCTGTCAACTTTTTCATTAGTTATTGAAAAAGGAGATTCGCCAAGCAGAAGTAATATAGCGTTGGTATCTTCTATCCCTCTCCTCCAGTCCTCATTTAATTCCTGGTCGTAGGAAATCTCCGTTATTCCCCTTTTGTAATAGACTAATAGTTCTTTTGTAGTAGGGGGGTGTCCTCCTGTAATAATCAACTGATGATTCTTAACTGTTCTTGTAGGAAAAATCCCAGCAACAGCTTGTACAGAACACGCCGCAATACAGTCTCCACATTGTGTACATTGTTCAGAGTTAATAGAAGGAATACCATTAACAAAAGATATCGCATTGCTTTTACAGCATTCTACACATTTTTTGCACTTTGAACGGGGGCTTTGGTGGTACGTGCAAGATTTTAAAATTTCATATTCATATGTTAAACTCTCTGCCCACAAACTTAGTAATCCCATACATCTCCCCCCACTTTATCCTTGTTAATTATTTCACAAATTGATTACGTACTATTATTATAGGTCCTTTTAACTAACACTGGTATGTCCATTCTAAACGAATTATTGACAGTTTTTTTGTACAATCCTACAACTATTTTCTTACGTATTTGTGACATTCATTGTTCTTCAAATATTAGTAGGGTAAGATAATTTGGAGACTGTATAAACAACATGAAAATAAGAGAAAGGCAGGATATACTCGTGAACGACTATCAAGCTATTCCTGATTATGCAAATGAGCTATTAGTTGCATCAAATGCAGGTATTGACCAACTTCTACAAAAGCTAAAGTCTCTACTTTCTCTTCCTGTCATTATTACCGATCCCCTTTATAGTGTTTTATTTTCATCGGACATGCCTATATGTCCTGAGGCTTTTCATTCCTTCCTCTCTGAAGAGGTTCATTCAACTAATGATAATAATACTAGAATTTATAATATTCAAACTGCAGATAAAAAAATGCTAGGAATCGCCGCTCCAATCATTCATATGAATACAACCTTTGGTTTCCTTTTCATCCTTGGTGATGACGCTGTTGAAATTGTTCAATATAGCAAAATAGCAACATTCGCGGCATCTTTGTGTGCGATTCAGATGCAAAAACAGCAGGAACTGAACCAGGAAAAGGTTAGATATAAAGTCGCCTTTTTGTTTGATCTGCTTTATGGAAATATGAAACAAAGGGAAGATATTATTGAATACGGAAATATATGGGGATGGAATTTTAATAACCCTCATCAAACGATAGTTTTTTCATTAAAGAATTTTAATCACTTTTCTGCAGAAAAACAAATCTTAAATAGGATACACAGCTATATAGGAAAAATACTTTCCGATTGTGGCAAAATCCCGATCACTTTGATTAAACAAAGTCAGGTTATTGTGATTTATCCATTCCAAACGATCGATGATCCGGTTAACAATAGGGATGAAGTTAAGCAATTTTCTCATTCAGTCATTAATTATATCCATTCAATATATCCGGAGTATAAAGTAGTCTGTGGAATTGGCAAGGTTTATAGTAACCCAACTGAATTGTTTCGAAGCTTCCAAGAGGCTAAAGTAGCCTATGATTTAGGGTTATTACTAAACATCGACATCCCTTTCTTTTATGAATTAGGTTTAGAAAGAATTCTTTATAAACATGATCTTCAGGATTTAAAGGAATATTATGAAACGATTTTAGGAGATTTGGAAAAATATGATGCTGTTAATGACGGGGATTTAATGGAAACATTAGAGGCGTTTGCTGCCAATCATTTTGATATTACCCAAACATCAAAAGCTTTATTTCTTCACCGTAATACATTGCGCTACCGTCTCAAAAGAATTGAGGAAATTCTAAATATAAAGCTGGAGGATTTCAATATAAAGCTTGATATTTCTGCCGCTTTTAAAATTAAGCAACTGCATCAATTGTAAAAGGAGATGCCTTAACTTTGAAACTTCAAATTATTAGAAATACATGTCCCCGAAACTGTTATGGAACATGTGGAATTCTTTCCTATGTTGATAATGGCAAACTTATTAAAGTTACCGGTGATCCGAACCATGGCTTTAATCAAGGTAGATTATGCGCAAAAGGATACGCATATACGCAATATGTCTACCATCCTGATCGCCTCAAATTCCCGATGATCCAAAAACCAAGAGGCTCAGGAAATTGGACTAGAATTTCCTGGGATGAAGCCTACACAATCATAGCCAATAAAATGATTGAATTAAATCAAAGATACGGCTCCAATCTAGCTTTAGGCTATAACAAATTTTCCGGCAATCTTGGTATCCTTCATTATGCAACAGAAGGGATGTTCAACAGTTTTGGACCACATACGAAAACATTCGGGAATCCCTGTGCACAAACAGGCAGGCTTGCTATCAAGAATTCATTCGGGGATAACTATTCATCTGTACCGGAAAATATGGCAAATGCTAGATTAATAGTCATCTGGGGCGCAAACCCGGCTGTTACCAATGTTCACCAAATGAAATTTATTTATGAAGCGCGACGAAAAGGGGCAAAACTTGTTGTCATTGACCCTATCTATACGGAAACAGCTAAAAAAGCCGATATATATATTCAAATAAAGCCTGGAAGAGATATGTGGTTAGCTTTAGGGATTGCTAAAATCCTGTTAATGAACGGAAAAAATGCAAAAGATTTGATCGAAGAGCAATCGCTTGGATGGAATGCTTATAAAACTTTTCTTGAGAAGGATGTAACAATGGCAAATGTTGTCCAAAAGACAGGTGTTCCATTGGACGCAATCGAAGAACTTAGTAATTTATACGGTTCAATCAAACCGGCTGCCACATGGAATGGGCTAGGGCTGCAGCGAAGCCGTTATGGAAATAACAGCATGGATGCCATTAATAGTTTAGCAGCCTTAACCGGAAATCTAAACATCCCATATGGTGGTCTTTATTACACACACTTCGATATTGAGCAATTTCCATTAGCTCTGTTAAACCATCGTGGGCCCAACCATCCTACAATTCCGTTTTCACGGGAAATTGACATTAGTGACTTTTCAGAGAGTGCACTTTTATTACAAGATCCTCCATTAAAATTACTATGGATTGCATCAAGAAATATCGTTACCCAGGATCAAAATCTTAAAGCATGGGAAGAGTTAAATAAACAAATGGAACTCATTGTCACCGTTGACCTTTTTTTAACAAAGACCGCTGAACAATCTGATATTGTCTTGCCGGCTGCTAGCCATTTTGAAGAAGAAGACTTACATGTAGGCTATTGGCACTATTGGTTATCACTCAACCAAAAGGCAATACCACCTTTTTATGAAGCAAAAAGTGATTTGAAAATTGCACGCGAGTTGACTACTAAGCTGAATGAACTTTCACCCGGTTTTTCCAATTTCCCTGCAGAAAAAGAGCCGATGGACTGGATTAAGGAAGAATTGACACCTGAAATGATGGAGCTTTACAACATCGGGGGCTATGAAGATTTACTAGCTGGTCCAAAGCAAAGAAAAACAAGCAATATTTTTTTAGCGAAGGAAGCAAAGATTCGTTTATTATCACCTGAAAAGGTAGTAGAAGGAGAGCAATTTAATGAAGCTTTTGCCGAGGAGAATGAATTTCCTTATCAATTGCTGACACCACAATCTTTGCTTAAAATCCATTCTCAATATGAAATGAACCCATGGCTAAATTCAGATGAACTGGAAATGATGATTGAGATTTCTGCTGATATTGCACGGAGCCACGACCTTCAAGACAAGATGAAGGTAGAGGTATTTAACGATCACGGGATGATTACCGGTAGGGTAAGAATTAATAAGCTTTTACCAAAAAATATAGTTCTTGCCCCACAAGCAGGCCATAATCCTATTAATCAATTAATCTCAGTAAAAAACGAAAATGGCCTGAGTGAATCAAGTGTTTTCTTTTATGACAGCAGAGTTAAGATAAGGAAATGGGGGGAAGCCCATGTTTAAACAGCTTGGATTCCTATTCAATGCCGATGATTGTATAGGTTGTAAAGCGTGTGAAATAGCATGCAAAAATGAAAATCAAACGCCCGTTTCTGTCAATTGGAGGAGGGTGAAACGAATATCACCAGATATGTTTTTGTCCGTTTCCTGCAATCATTGTGACAGTCCGGAATGCTTCCGTGTCTGCCCTGAACGTGCTTTTACGAAACGGCAGGACGGCATCGTACAAATTGAACAAAACTTATGCACTGGCTGCCAATTATGTGTCAGCGCTTGTCCTTATGAGGCGCCGCAATTTGACCCTGAGACGCAAAAGGTTAGTAAATGCCAGATGTGCTACCCAAGACAGGATGCTGGTTTGTTGCCGGCATGTGTGGAGGCCTGCACAACAAGGTCTTTGAACATCATTGATTTGAATAATTTTTACGATGGTAATGCTGTCCCAACCATTGAAGGTTTTCCCGATATTCAAATTACTAGACCTTCGATTGCTTTTTATTCAGTTAAAACTAGAAAGAGATATTTTTTAAATAACGAAGACTAAAAAAAGGGCTGTCTATGAAGACGGCCCTTAAAATATTACTCAGCTTAGTGCTGTAAGAAAAAGGGAGGGGAACTTACAGCCCTGCTATAGTCCATTAACTTAACAAATTACGAACCCAGAACATAAAACACGTATCTGCTCATACCTTCAGCTAAAACTATTGCCGCTAAAGCAAGGTAAGTGAATGATAGAGAAACCTTTTTGTTCGATGCCATTGCCATAAAGCCCAGGACACCTACACCCATTACTTCAATAATCCAGCGTAATGCAACTGTACCTTGATATCCCGCTAGTTCATTCAGTGCATTCATACCAGTAATCATATTAACCTCTGGCATTACTGTTCCAAATAACGCTAAGCCAATTAATTGAATCGCTATTCCTACAATTGCGATATAAAATGAGAATTTAATTAAGCTTTGTGCTTTTTCTTTAATCGCCGATGCAAGGAAGCTAGCAACTAATACTGGACCGAGTACCAAAGCCGTACCATAAAAGGATGTAAATGTGTTAATTGAATTCCAGCCACTCACTAATGTTTTAGCATAAATCGCAGCCATACAGTAAATATCAACTAAACCAATCAAAGTTGAAACTAATAAAAGCGTTGGATTTATCTTTTTTTGAATAATAGCTAAGCCGGCTGTAATAAATGCCGCTGCTATAAACAAACCTGTTACTAGAATCTCACGACTCATCCAAGAAGAGCCGATATTTCGAATCGTATTAAAAGCATTCGTTGGTGTACCTAAGTGTGTAAAGGATGCAATTAATCCGATTAAAGATAATCCGGCAATGATAAGTAGTGGCATGCGCATTGCCGTAAAAGTCTTTTCCTCACCACTATCAGATATTTTCTTATAATACAGCCAGAGCATCAGCATACCGCCAATGGCTGCCTGCATACAGACTGTGAAAATTAATAATGGCCATTCATGCATGGTAGGAACCTCCTTTATTTTGCTGCCCTATGGGCACCAATTACAATGCTTGGATTTGTAATCGATGAACTTGGCAGACCTTTGATATCTTTTGTGTTTCCATATTTCTTTTGAAGTTCTTCAAGTGGACCGTATTCAAGAGCGCGCATTGGGCATGAACCTACGCAAACAGGGTCTTCTCCTTTGGCAATTAAATCAATACAGAAATCGCATTTTGTCATTTTACCAAGGACTTCATTATATTGTGGCGCCCCGTACGGACAGTTCCACATGCAATACTTGCAGCCCACGCATTTATCATGATCGATGACAACTACTCCGTCTTCCTCGCGCTTATGCATTGCACCTGTCGGACAATTTTCCACGCATTTCGGATGTTCGCAGTGATTACAAGAAATAGAGGTAAAGAACGTTTCAATATGTTGAATAACAGAATCTTTTCTTTCGACATAGTCGCCTTCTGAGAATTCATAAACTCTTCGATAGTTAATGCCTACATCTAAATCGTTTTTATCCTTACATGACACTGTACATGCCTTACATCCTGAACAATAGTTATTATTTATATAAAAACCTAATTGTGTCATTTTTTTCACTCCTTTCTAGAATCTATGCTTTTTTCACATCAACTAAATTAGTATGCTGTGGATTCCCTTTAGCTAATGGCGATGGACGTTGACCTGTAAGTGTATTAATACATCCGCGTTGATCAATGCCATTCTTATCAGGCGCATACCATGCACCTTGTGGAATAGCTACCGTACCTGGGATCACTCGGTTGGTTAATTTAACAGGAATATGCAATTCGCCTCGATCATTAAACACGCTTACCTTATCGCCATCCTTAATGTTTCTATCCAGTGCATCTTTCTTGTTCATCCACATCACTTGTGGTCCTGCTTCCTCCATCCATTTATTATTATCGAAGGTTGAGTGGCAGCGGCGTTTGTAATGCCAGCCAATCAACTGTAATGGATACTTCTTGATTAATGGATCCTGTGGTCCTTCCCAAGATGGAACGTATTTTGCAGTGGCCGGAATTTCTTCAGGATTATTCATATCCCATAAATCTTTAGAAAAAATCTCTATTTTGCCTGATGGTGTTTCAAACTTATGATTTGCTGGATCCTTGATTTGATCTTCAAATGCTATATAAGATTTGTCTAAAGAAACCTGATAAACACCCATCTTTTGAAACTCTTCAAATGTCGGGAAATTTGGATCTTTCTTTCTAGATTCTTCGATAGACCATTTCAGCCAATCTAATTGTGTCTTTCCTTCTGTGAATTCCTGTTCTACACCCAACTTTTTGGCTAGCATTGTTAACCACTCATAATCTGCTTTTGTTTCATACATGCTTTCAATGCATTGTTGTGAAAGAATGGCATGTTGTGATGGAGCCCATGTTGTACCAATATCCCATCTTTCCATAAATGTGTTGGAAGGTAATAAAATATCTGCAAATTTAGCACTTGGTGTCATAAACACATCACTGACAACAATTAATTCTGCTAAACTTTCATTTTTCAAAATTTCTGCTGTTCTATTGCAATCTGAATGTTGGTTAATTAATGTATTTCCAGCTAAATTAAAGATTGCTTTAATATTGGTAGGAAGTGTCTCTTGACCTTCTGGAAGGCCTTTGACACCATCTTTAGCTCCCATTTCAGTTCCACGGACAACCGCATCTGTCCATAAGAAACATGGAATGGAAAGATCTCCTAGTGGGTTTTTACCTTTAGGAACGGCTGTAGTCTTAACAAGACTTATATAGCCTGTACCAGATGCCCATCCGCCTTTAATACCTACATTACCTGTTATTGCTGCAAGCGCTGTTCCACCTCGAACATATTGTTCACCAAACGCTTGTCTTTGTGGCCCCCAACCGGTCATTAATGCTGATGGTTTATTAGATGCATATTCGCGGGCTAACTTACGGATAGTATCTGCAGGAACCCTACAAATTTTTTCTGCCCACTCCGGTGTTTTTTGTATTCCATCTTTGTCTCCTAAAATATAACTCTTTAAGGATTCTCCAGCAGGAATTCCTTCCGGCATATGTTCTTCATCAAAACCAATACAGTATTGATCTAAGAATGTTTGATCATGTAAGTTCTCAGAGATAATTACATACATCATTGCGTCCATCATCGCTGCATCTGTAGTTGGGGCAATCGCGATCCACTCATCTGCCAATGTAACAGCTGTATCAGATTGTCTTGGATCGATAACAACGATTTTTACGCCCGCTTCTTTTGCTTTCCTTAAATAATAGTCTGTTAAACCAAAACGTGTTTCAACTGGATTATGGCCCCATAAAATGATTAACTTAGAGTCAGATAATGTATCTAGACTACTACCTGTTTGTGTTGTGCCGTACGTATAATTTGTTGCATGTGTAACTTGTGCTGAACTATAAGAATTGTAATAGCCAAGATATCCTCCAGTTAATGCAAATAACCTTTGAATCATATTTCCTGCCCCGATAATACTTCCTGAATGGCCCGATGCATAATTGCTATATCGGCTCGCAGGCCCGTACTTTTTGGTGATTCTTGTTAAATCGTTAGCGATGTAATCAATCGCCTCTTCCCAGGAAATTTGTTCAAACTTTCCTTCACCGCGTTCCCCTACACGCTTCATTGGATATTTTAAGCGATCAGGATTATATACAAATTGACGGTAGCCTCGACCTCTTATACAGCCGCGAAGCTGTGGCATCTCGAATGTATCTTCTTTTGTATCCGTGCTTAGTCTTGTGATGACGCCATCTTTAATGTGGGCTTTGATTAAGCATCTGCCTCCACAGTTGATCGTTGAACAGGTCGTTAATATTTGTTCATTTATTGCTTCTTTTTCTTCAACAGCCGCGAGCGCTTTTGAAGTTATTTGCGATTTTCCAACCAATCCGCTAACTACTACAGGAGCTGTTACCGCACCAGACCATTTAAGAAAGCTTCTCCTTGACATTGATTTACCAATTATCTTTTCAAATAATTGACCACTCATTCTTACCTACCTCCTGGTAAAATCCTAATTTATGAAAATAACTCATTTAGAACCTGTGAATCGAACTGAATAAAATCATTCAACAAATCTGCAATTCCTAAAAATAGAGTTGAGTTTGCATTATTTTTTATATCCCCTGTAAATTGCGGCATCCATAATGCCAGATGTTCTTCAACCATATTTTTTTGGCCCATTAATAGAGTTCTTCTTGTTTTTTCGTTCTTCTCTTGAAGTGTTTTTTCTATTAAAAGAATCATAAATTCCAGTTCAAATGCGATATGGTCATCTGCTTCAACATGCTGGTTTGGCTTTTTTTCAATTTCAAAACCAAATTGTCGAAAAAGCTGTCTTACTTCAAATGTTGGAAAATCAAATAATGCATGTTCTTTCCCTCTATAAACAGATTCCCAAGGTGGAGCTGGCAATGAATAAGGACCTATGAATAATCGGAAATAGTCATCTCTTGCCATCTGTATTGATTCCTCTATTTTTTCAGATTTGAAGAAGTCATATAGCAGCTTTCCGCCTTGATCTAAATCTAGTAATCCTTCAACGTTTCCTCCCTTCTGAATTTCTTTATATGTTTCAATCGTTAACGGCTTTGACAGAAGAGTATGGAGCAATTGATAAAAACTCTTTCTTGCCATGTGTATTTCAATTTGTTCGGTATCAATAATTTTTTGTTCTGTCAGCTGCATCTTCTACACCTCCTGATCGGATTTGTTCGTTAAACATTTTGTGAAGTAATTCACATTTCTTATTATGTTTTAATTATAGAATCAACACCTTTTGTTTCATACGGCCATAAAAAACAAAAAAGCCAATCGATTTTTGTACCGATTGACAATTTTGGTTTAGGATATTACGATTTTGTGAAATATAGATAATACACAACCTTATTTACTCTCTATTTCTCGATATATTTCTTCTACTTCCGCACTGCTAAAGTTTCCCTTTTTAATTAACCGTTGAATAGCCTTTGGTGAATCCCCAACTTTTATTGCGTCTATCAAAAGTTCTTTTATAAACTCTTTCTTCTCTTCTTTGCTACGTTCTTGATACCACTGTTCCAATCTTTCTTTTACAATATCCATATCCTTTAATACCTGGTTACTAAAATCTTTAAATATTTCACTGAACCAAGAAAACGTGACATGCCGTGGAGACTCTCCCCATTCCGTCAGAAGAGGAAATGATCCTCTGTCATGTGCCTTCTATACAAGACTTTCTGCGGTTCCTTGTTAGAGAAGGCGCTTGCAGTAGATCATGTCTTCCGTAGATCAATCTGTCGAAAAAATTGATTCTAGCCCCAGGTTACACCTCACTTAGTTTTATTTGATGTTATTTAATCATAGATTTTATCTGATTTTATCTATTTCCTATTTCACGATAAATCTCTTCTACCTCACTCTTGCTAAAATCACCTTTTTTAATTAATCTTTCAATGAATTTCTGTGAATCCCCCTCTTTTATAGCTTCAATTAGAAGTTCTTTCATTTCTTCTTTTCTTCGTTCATAATGCCATTGTTTAAATTGTTCTTGAATTTCTTCCTTTACAATATCCATTTGTTTCAACGCCTCCCATATTCTTTTTTGACCTTGTTCACTTAAATACTTCTTTACAAGTACGAAAAGAGTTCCTGTTAATTTTGCCTTCTCTAATTCATCAGCTATTTCCTGAATGTCTCTGACCACTAGTATTGCATCACTCTCAATTTCTTCTTTACTGCTATTAAAGAGTGGTTTGTAAAGTATAATCATTTTCTCTTCATCGGTTAATTTGACATTGGGGTTTTGACGAATTTTGTCTATGATGTGGATATATGATTCTTCTTGCTGAATTTCGTTAAGAAATATAGGATCATAATGATAGTACATGGCTCCTATATCAAATATAGCATTGACGGAACCTCTTTTAATATGAGGAGCATAAATAACTACGCTTTTAAAGATAAATGTTGAAAAACGCTTATCATCTATAAATTTATTATACAAAGCCATTACGTATCCCGCAAATCGAAAAGAATCATGTTTCTTAACTGTAGTCTGATACTCCACATGAAGAAATGTGCCATCTTCTAATAGGTACAAAGTGTCAGCTTTGTCATCCTTTGTTGTTACATCTGGCAAATCGGTGGACAAAACTTCTTTAACTTTAGCTGATTCATATGAAAGAGCCTTTAACGGAAATTGCCCTACCATTTTCTCTGCCATAAATCTTTGCACAATATCCATTCCATTACGATGAATTTCATTATGTTCCTGATTCATTTTATCCTCTCCAAAAAAACAGCATGATTACTTCTTTAAGAATAATCATGCTGTTTTATGATGTGTTAGCTTTTCTTTTTTGCGTTCACATTTCGCTTTTATCTTTATTTCCGCCCTTGCAGCTCCATTTCCCCTACATTCTGCTCCTTCTTAATTGTCGCCTGCGCCGCTGCAAGTCGTGCTAATGGCACACGATATGGTGAACAGCTTACATAGTCCAAGCCGGTATTGTAGCAGAATTCAATAGATTGTTTTTCGCCGCCATGCTCGCCACAAATACCTGTTTTTAAGGTTGGGTTTGTTTGACGTCCTAATTTGACTCCTATTTCCACTAACTTTCCTACTCCTTCTTGGTCAAGAACGACAAATGGATTTTCAGGCAGAACTTTATGGCTGATATAGGCTTGTAAAAACTTTCCTTCCGCATCATCACGGCTGTACCCAAAGGCTGTTTGGGTTAAATCGTTTGTACCGAATGAGAAGAAATCCGCCTCTTCCGCAATTTGGTCTGCAGTCAATGCTGCACGAGGGATTTCAATCATTGTGCCGATAAGGTAATTGAATTCCTTACCTGTTTCGTGTTGCACTTCATTTGCCGCACTGATGACGAGCTCGCGCATTTCCTTTAATTCATTTACATGCCCTACAAGCGGAATCATAATTTCCGGCTTCACTGGTAAGCCTTTGTCATTTAGTGTAGCAATTGCGTAAAAAATTGCTTTTGCCTGCATTTCATAGATTTCCGGGTGCATCATACCAAGGCGACAGCCACGGAGACCTAGCATTGGATTGAATTCAGCCAGCTGATTTACCTTTTTCAATAGCTTTTCTTTATATTGAAGTTCCTTATTATCCGGGTCCAAAATTTGCAATTTTGTCACTTCGACTAGAAGCTCTTCTTTATCAGGCAAGAACTCATGAAGTGGCGGGTCTAGTAGGCGGATTGTAACAGGTAAGCCCTGCATCGCTTCAAAAATGCCTTCAAAATCTACTTGCTGCATCGGCAATAACAGGTCAAGTGCTTCCTTACGCTTCTCGTAAGTTTCTGCAAGGATCATTTTTTGAACAATTGGGATTCGTTTTGGATCCATAAACATATGCTCTGTTCGGCATAACCCAATTCCACCGGCACCAAATTCAAATGCCCTCAAAGCATCTACAGGATTATCGGCATTGGCTCTGACTCCTAATTTTCTCGTTTCATCCGCCCACTCTAATAACAACTTGAATTCTTCAGACAGCTCTGGTTCAATCATTGGAATTTCACCGAGCATTATTTCTCCTGTGCCACCATCGATTGTAATTACATCACCATGGTTCACAACTGCCTCACCAACAATGAACTGCTTTTTGCTCAAATCTATTTTCAGGTCCTCGCATCCACAAATACAGGCTTTTCCCATCCCCCTTGCAACAACGGCCGCATGACTTGTCATGCCACCACGGCTTGTTACAACTGCTTGTGCAGCGACAATACCATGAATATCATCTGGAGTTGTTTCAGGACGGACAAGAATGACTTTCTTTCCTTCATTTCCAAGAGACTCGGCTTCATCCGCGTCAAAGACAACTCCACCTGTTGCAGCACCCGGTGATGCCGGTAATCCTTTGGCTAACAGACTGCGCTCCACTGTATCGTCAAGACGCCGGTGAAGCAATTGATTTAATTGATCTGGATCAACACGCAAGATGGCAGTCTTTTTATCTATAATTCCTTCCCCAACCATTTCAACCGCAATGCGAATCGCCGCTTGGGCTGTTCTTTTGCCTGTACGAGTTTGAAGGATAAAAAGTTTCCCCCGCTCAACCGTAAATTCAATATCCTGCATATCCTTATAATGCTGTTCAAGATGATGGCATATATCCGCAAATTGTTGATATACCGTAGGCATTTCATCTTTAAGAGTAAGGATCGGTTTAGGTGTACGAATTCCGGCAACTACATCTTCACCTTGGGCATTGATTAAGTATTCACCATAAAGGACAGCCTCCCCGGTTGATGGATTACGTGTAAAGGCAACACCGGTACCAGAATCATCTCCCATATTTCCAAATACCATCATTTGTATGTTAACGGCTGTTCCTAAATGGCTAGGAATTTTATTTAAACGACGGTACACAATCGCCCGCTGATTATTCCAAGAATCAAATACGGAATTAATAGAAAGAAAGAGTTGTTCCCGTGGATCCTGAGGAAAATCCTTTTTCGTTCGTTTTTTTACAATTTCTTTATAACCTTTAATAACCTCCTGCCAATCTTCAGCCGTTAATTCAGGGTCAGATGAATAGCCTTTTTCCTCTCTATATTCTTCTAATAATTGTTCAAAGAAATAAACATCAACACCAAGAACTACATCTGAAAACATTTGAATGAAACGACGATAAGAGTCATAGACAAAACGAGGATTATTCGTTAATTCCGCCATCCCAAGGGCAGTTTCATCGTTCATGCCAAGATTAAGAATTGTGTCCATCATACCAGGCATTGAGAAAACAGCACCTGAACGAACGGATACTAAGAGTGGGTTCGTTGGATCTCCAAGACGTTTGTCTGTCTGTTGTTCAAGCTTCTCAAGTGCAATTAAAATTTGCTCTTTCACTTCAGGGGAAATCGCTTTGCCTGAATCGTAATAGGCATTACAAGCTTCAGTCGTAATTGTAAATCCGGAAGGAACAGGGAGGCCAATGTTTGTCATTTCTGCCAAATTGGCTCCTTTTCCTCCTAAAAGCTCCTTCATACTTGCATTTCCTTCATTGAACAGATAAACGTACTTTTTCATCTTACGAACTCCTCTCTTTTTTTAGAATATCTAAAATATAGTCAGCTGTTTCTTCAATAGCTTTGTCAGAGACATTAATGATTGGGCAGCCAATCCGTTTCATAATTTTCTCAGCATAATCGAGTTCTTCTAGAATACGTTCGAGACTTGCATAATTCGCTTCAGATTTTAATCCAAGATTTTTCA
Source organism: Bacillota bacterium (assembly GCA_023457235.1). Classification (GTDB taxonomy): domain Bacteria; phylum Bacillota; class Bacilli; order Bacillales; family Bacillaceae_J; genus Schinkia. The sequence goes on along the minus strand of JAEWMK010000013.1, from coordinate 4,381 downwards.
GGCGTTCTTTGCGAATGGCATTTAATTTATCAGGTGAGATGATTAACCCAACACATTTATTTCTTGGCATTTTAAATAATTCGTCCGGAGGCTTGATCTCAGGAACAATTGGAACATTAGCTACTTTATAGCGTTTATGTGCTAAATACATGGAAAGTGGTGTTTTTGATGTTCGTGAAACACCAATCAGAATAATATCAGCGTTCAAAATTCCACGCGGGTCACGGCCATCGTCATATTTAACCGCAAATTCAATCGCTTCAATTTTGCGAAAATAATCGTCATCGAGCTTTCTCATTAATTTAGGCTGATATTTCGGCTGTTGATTAAACTTATTGATAAAGGCTTCCATTAATGGATTCAATAAATCAACCGCATGGATGCCTATATCTTTTGCTCTTTTATCTAAGTATTCTTTTAAGGTCGGTATAACGATTGTATAGGCAATGATCGCAGAACCGTGTATCGCCATCGCCAATACATCTTCAATATCTTCAAAGCTTTCAACGTATGTTTGCCGTTTGATTTCGACATAACCACGGTTAAATTGTGTTGCCACTGCTTTCACTACTAGCTCAGCTGTTTCTCCGACTGAATCTGAAACAATATAAACTATTTCTTTATTTTCCAATAGCACTCACTTCCTTATCTGCTTTTACCTCACATTTATTGTAATACAATTCAAAAAATTATACGTAACGTTTTATTACAAAAAAACAAAATTTTTCTAAAACATGAAAAGCCTGTAGAGAAAAATTGCTCTCTACAGGCTTTTAGTTTTAGTCTGGAAAAACTTTTTTTCATAGGTGTGACAATGTTAACTCCATCATTCACTATAGTTCGCTATAATTGGATTTATAATAAATGTTCAATTTCGAGGTGAAGTTCTTGATGATTAGAAAATTAACAAATCGCGAGTTAGTTTCTCAAATTGAAAGTATCTTGAAGGTGCAAAAGAAAGATAGAAACTTTTTTAATAACGAGAAGATTGAAGATATTTATTTCGAATTGATTGAAGAAGAAAAGTCAAGGATTGAATTAGGACTTCGAAGCAGCTTGGAACTTTTATTTTTAACGGCCTTGATTAAGATTAAATTGATTTCTATTGGATTTAAAGATTCCTTTCATATGATGGTTGGCAAAAATCAACTTCATTAGCTTGAAGTAGATTTTTGCCTTTTTACTTTTATGATTGTGTGATATATATCACGACATTCCCACTATTTTACGGTTAGATTTAGGTTATAAATACTTTCAAGGAAGGTATATCACAATGTGCTGTACTCAAAATTGTAATCATCAATCATCTTGTTTACGCATTGTTCCGGTTTTTCAGGGACTGGATCACGAAGAGCTGGCAACTTTACAATCTGTAACAAATAGCAGTTGCTATAAAAAGGGAGACTATATTTTTCGTGAAGGGGAGCATTCTGATACTCTTTTTGTTGTTCATGAAGGATTAATCAAGCTTTCAAAAGTAAACGAAGAGGGGAAGGAGCAAATTATTCGCCTCCTATTTCCCGGGGACTTTTTTGGACAATTTGCCTTGCTGCAAAATAGTGACCATTATGCTAATGCGGAAGCACTTGAACAAACGACAATTTGCTCGATTGAAAAAGCAGCCTTTTTAGATACACTTGGAAAAAATCCGACAATGGCACTTCACTTTATTAACGCTTTAAATAATCGCTTGTTTTTGGCTGATGAGTGGATGAGTCTGCTTAGCCTTATGGAAGTGGAAAAGCGGTTAGCTAGGGTAATTCTGCTATTTTTCGAAAAGGTTGAGGTTAGGAATAACGAGTTTATGTTACCGATCCCCAAAAAGGATTTAGCTTCATTGATAGGAACAACACCTGAAACTCTGAGCCGCAAATTACTATCATTTGCGGAACAAGAAATTATTGCAGTAAAGCAGCGCAGAGTGATTCAGGTGCTCAATTTGGATACGTTAAAAGCTTTAGCTGGTTTGTGATTAGTGCGTAAATACTTAGGATTATGCTTCTTCGTTAATTTTTACAGCCATGATACGGTAATGCTGTGGTCCTAATTCGTTAATAATCGCATTCATTCCAAGTTCACTTAGCGCATTGATTAACGGTTGCGCATAAAGTGGTAAATGAATTTCGAAAATGGTCCCTGCAGGGGCCTGTTTTACGTAGTCCAAAATTTTGCCACGTGGATGTTCCCCTCTTTTAATATTTTCACGTACATCAATAATGGCTTTGTTTCCTTCTAATTTAACATCAAGCATATGGTCCACCCCTGTTTAGTTTTTTAGTATATAATCAAATACAACTTTGTGTATTTGTTTCAAAATTTGTAGTTAAAAAATCGATGACGCGATCGGCTTTCAGAGGTCTACTAAAATAGTAGCCTTGAATTACATCACATGATGATTTTTTTACATAGGATAATTGTTTATATGTTTCGACCCCTTCTGCTACTACATTAAGTTTAAGATCATGGGCCATTGTTGTAATCGCTGCTGTCAGCGCCTTGCTGCTTGCGTTTGTATCAATATCGAAGATAAATGAGCGGTCAATTTTCAGTGTATTAACCGGTAGTTCTTTTAAATAATTTAATGAAGAATAGCCTGTTCCAAAATCATCAATTGAAATTTGAACGCCGATCTCCTTTAACTGCTGCAGGACCGAAATAGCTGAATCAATATCATGGATCACAACTCCTTCAGTGATCTCGAGCTCGAGGCATTCCGGATTAATGGAAGTTTCTTTGATAACGGCCTTAATTTTTTCAACCATATTTTTTTGCAAAAATTGTTGGGCTGACAAATTAACGGCCATGCGCAGTGGGTGAAACCCTGCTTTTTCCCATTCCTTTAATTTCAAACAAGCATTTTTTAAAACCCAGTCCCCAATCGGAAGGATTAGTCCCGTTTCTTCAGCAATCGGAATAAAGTCTGAAGGTGGAATATTTCCCAGGTCAGGATGATTCCATCTTAATAACGCCTCAAAGCCGATGACCTTTTCGTTTCTTATATCCAATTGCGGCTGAAAATTTAACGATAATTCATTTTTCTCCAACGCTTTTCGAAGGTTATTTTCAATAAGAAGCCGTTCAAAACAACCGGCGCTGACCTCAACATTTGCTTTTTCATACTGATTTCTACCTTTTTTCTTTGCCCTGTACATGGCAGAATCAGCGTTTGTAAGAAGAGTTTCATCATCGTCCCCATCATATGGAAAAAGACTAATTCCAATACTTGTCGATATATGGATTTCAATATCATGTAATGTAAAAGGCTGAGAAAAACCAGAAACGATACTTTTGGCGACCTTTTCAGCATCCGCTTCGTTTTGCAAATTCTGCAAAACACAAATAAATTCGTCTCCACCCATTCGAGCTAAGACATGTTCCTCCCCGATGCTGTTCTTTAGTCTTCGTGATGCCTGTTGCAATAATAAATCCCCATAAGAATGACCTAATGTATCATTTACAAATTTGAAACGATCAAGGTCCATATATAAAACAGCAAAGATCTTCCCATTCTTTTGCGAATGGACTAGAATATTTTCCAGCTGTTTTTGTAATAAATAGCGATTAGGCAATTTCGTTAATGGATCAAGCTCACTTTTTTCATAGTTTGAAAGCATAATAACGGCATGTTTTGTGACTCCATTTTCGGCTTTGATTGGATTCACATTGACCCATTGTGTTTTTGTGCCGTTATTTTTTAGCTTTAGCTCGATCTCTCCTTGCCATTCTCTTGTTGCATTAATGGTATTGCTAAACAACCAATTGGCTTTTTGATTGAGAATTTCACTCTCGCTATAGCCACTCCTTTTTAGGAAAGTTGTATTGGCAAATTGAATCGTTCCGTCCATATTTGTGATCAGTACGCCATCCTGCAATTGTTGAAGTGCTTCTTTATAAAGATGCAAAGGCCCCTCACCTCCGGTTCCATCCCGCTATGTCGAATATGATACTATGCTTTTTCATAGAAGTAATTGATTTAAATCAAGGATTTTATTTTACGTCTTTGTGATAATGATTATCAGTGAGAGATTGGAGTTGAATGATCGTAATGAATACGACGAATTTATTTACTTTTGAAGATATGAAAAAAATTAAACGAGATACATTAGGAGAATCTGTGCCGTTGGAACTGTTTCGCTCTGTAAGATTAATCGGTATGTACCAAGGGTTGCCGATGAAAGGAAAAAACACAACAATGACGGTCGGCAGAAAAATTGGTGAGAGTATGCAAGTCTCCTCGATCGAAGAAGTTTTGGAGTTGTTTGAACAATTGAGAATTGGCATTCCGCGGATACTTTCGCGAAACGAAAATGAAATTCATGTTGCCATTGAGGATTGCTTCTGTGAAGGTCTTCCCGTCCACGAAGGCAATATGGTTTGCGAC
>JAEWMK010000012.1 GCA_023457235.1 Bacillota bacterium | reverse complement strand
CATGTTAGGGAATTAGATCGACCATTATTTGAACTGAAGGACCGAATTTCAACTGTACTTTACAAAGTCGATCATAGCTACGAAAACATTGAATACGATCGGGGCAATGAGGAAGATGTGTTTTTAGCTGATGAGTTTAGGAGAATCATTGACAAGTTATGTCAAGTTGAAAATGATCTTAAATATCTTAAAAAGCCGATAACAGAGGTCGGTATTTTACACAAGAATGAACTAGGGCGCTATGAAACTGAGAATGGAACGTACTTTACTAGTGGAAGTCCAATCGAAGCCTACATTTATGACAGCTGGGACGAAACATATCGCTGGGTCAAATCCCGAATCGAGCATAAAAATGGAGATTATTACCTTTATGGTCATGCTGATGTGAAGCTAGGAGGCTTAAAGGTAAGGATTCGAGGATGAGAAATAAAAAAGGTCTGAAAAAAGAGAAAGAACTCACCAGTTCGCACCTGACGAGTTCCAAAATGCAGATATAATGCACAAATTAATCTACCCTCATTATATCTGCATTTCTCCACTTTTTCAATCCTTTCATATTGTTAAATTCCACCATCATTCGATGGATTTTGATATTTTCCTTTATTGTACTAAAACAATTTAATATTGGAGGCTATTTTATGATTTCACGTACTTTTATTGACCGTTGGGTTGCTGATTTCGGTAACTCTACCAATCAGCAAATGATAAATGGGTATTATTTTGAAATGCCATCATCTATTTATGAAATTTCAAAAGAGGATGCGGAAGGGTTATTTGCACAATCTGTAGATAAAGAGGCATTGATCGATCAGCTGGTAGTTCGGGTACCGATCGACGGACAGGATCGTTTTTTCAAAGTTGGAAACAAGGCAAAGGCTGATGTTCTAGGAAATCGTCATATCGAAAAGCTGCATGATAAGACGGAATCTCAAACTGTCTGGGTGACCTGGCTTACCGGCATGGCGTTTTATCATGCATATATGTTTCCTTCCAAGAAGGAGGACACAATTGAGGTTCAGTATTTCGGTACCCTTATCCCTGTATGGTTAGCAAAAAGAGCAAAAAAATTTACAGAAATACTGTCCAAAATGGCGGATCGATTTATCAGTGAGGAAGGCTTTGAAGTCGAGTTGCTGACTCCGGATTTTGAACGAACCCTAACCATCGTTGTCAATGAGGCGAAAGCAAGGGTTGAAGGGGAAACGGCTCGGTATGCACTTAAGTACGATCTTGAGCTAAATAAAAATGAAGAACAAGTGAAGAAATATGAGGCTGCCATTGTTGTTATCGATGACTTAGGCGGGCAAACTCAGGATTTATCAAAGCTTCGACCAGGTTTGAAAAAGCCGGCAAGTGCTGATGATTATGCAAGCTTTACAGATAAAAGTTTTCTAAAAATGCTAGAAGACCTACGTATTACGAAATTAATGACTCATTTCAATGATTTACGCTCACTTGAGGAATTTGTACGACACAATATCAAGAGTAAACAATTCATATATAAGGATCCAACCACCAAGCAAGAAGTGGATTTTACAACTGAAATTGAAGTAATGCTAAAGGAATATGTAAAAATCTCTTCTGAAAAATGTTTGACAGCCTTTCAGTATGCCCTTGGTGAGGAAGTATTTTTTCTTCATATAGGTGGCGTGGCAGAAGAAGTTCAGGACTATATGATGGAGTATCTGATAGAGAGATTAGGCGAGGATATTGCAAAGAAATATCATATGTTCCCGGAGCATTCAAGAAAATTCAACATCCATGGCTTAGAAATTGTCGCAAAGAGCCATTTGAAGAAGAAAGCAGAAAATGCAAAGGAGCAAACCGATGAGCAAACGGAGAGAGCAGTTTAACTTTCGGACCTCTTTACTATCGGATGAAGCTTATGAGTTTATTAGAAAATTATCAGAATCGAGGCAGCTTTCTCAACAGATTGCTGCCTGGGCACAAGAAGAAATCAATCGTAACAAACACACACCTCAGACAGATACATCTACAGAAATTTTAAAAGAATTGAAGACGATTAAATCGATGATTCAATCAAAATCTTTTTACTTAAAAGATTTCCACAACAATGAACAGATCCCAGAAGAAAGCAAAGTCACGCAAGAGGTCTTGCAATTAGTGTCCTCAGATATCGTAAATAACGTGATCGAGGATGAGGATGAAGAATACGACTATTAGTTGATGTAATAATAGAGCAAACAAAAGGGGGAAATCATGATGATCGATGACCATGCCATTGATAGATTAAGAACTTGGTATGATATCGAGCTTGATCAATTGGTTGAGGAACATTATATCCAAAATATTAAGCTAACAGAGTGCCCATCGTATAAATCTGTTCAAATCTATCGACAGGCTTTGAATATATTAATCAAAGGTTGTTATTTGCCGGAATACTATGAACAATACAAAATACCAGCTACAAATAGAGCTGTTTACCAGCAGGCGTGCATAAAAGGTATTAAATCCTGGGACTAGCTCCATTTAAGTAATTTTGAAATTTATAAGGAAAGGAGGTAGCACTATATGAAATGCTTTGTTTGTAATGATCCAGAGATAGACATGGTGGCAATTGCTGAAGAGGATTTTTTTGTCCTATTTGTAATACAAGATTTGATTTAGACCATGCGAATCGTATAGAAAATGAGCTGAAAAAGAATGGTT
>JAEWMK010000011.1 GCA_023457235.1 Bacillota bacterium | reverse complement strand
GGTTGCGGTTCTGTGTACAGGAAGTCAAGGTGAACCACTTGCAGCACTGGCACGCCTTTCTACTGGAGATTTCCGGGGTGCTGAGATTTCACCCGGTGACACGGTCATATTAGCGGCTGGTCCGATTCCTGGAAATGAGCGGAGTGTCACTAAGATCATCGACAACCTGTTTGCCCTAGGTGCAAAAGTGATATATGGATCGGGAAGTTCAACTGGTATGCACGTTTCCGGCCACGGCTATCAGGAGGATTTGAAATTAATGCTAACCTTGATGAAGCCCAAATACTTTATTCCTGTTCATGGCGAATATCGAATGTTGCAACTTCACCGGCAGCTTGCTGAATCAGTTGGGGTAGAGCCTCATCATACTTTTATCATGACTAATGGTGATGTCGTTGATATAGAAGGTTCCGTTGCAAGGCAGACACGAAAAATTGACGCTGGTGATACGTACGTTGACGGCATTGGTGTCGGCGATGTAGGGGAGATTGTGTTGCGTGATCGAAAGCAGCTCGCAGAAGATGGGATGCTTGTCATTGTGTTAACATTGAACAAACGGGATAAAAAATTAGTCTCTGACCCCGATACTATTTCTCGAGGATTTGTGTTTGTGAAGGACTCAGAGCAGCTCTTGAAACACATTAACAAGCTTATAATCAAAACAGTTGAAGATATTGATACGACAAGTAGAAAGCAATGGAGTGAAATTAAACAAAGTATAAGAAAATCAGTTGGTCAATATGTTTTCAAAGAAACAAAACGAAAACCGATGATCCTTCCGATTATTATAGAAATATAATAGTCCCATCCTTCAGTTTGGGAATAAATTTTGAACAATTGGTAGAGAGTAATTATAGTTAATTAATCGTAGGGAAGGTGGAGGCTGAAATGGCTTATCGAAAAGAAAGAATGGTAATTGCCTCTGCTTATGCAATAAGTGCATTTTTATTATTAAATTTTGTTCCGAAAAATAAGATTCGTTACGCGATCGTGCCTTTTCTTTTTAAACAGGTCCTAACCTGGGCTTTCGGACTACTCGTCGTCGAAAAAAAGCTGATCACATATCCATATCGTGCTTTTTTTAAAAGAGCATACAAAGGTAGTTTTTGTTTTGAATATATTTTTTACCCAGTATTTTCCGTTATATATAACCTCTATTATCCCGAGAAAAGAAATGTTTGGATTCAAACATTATACTGCTTTATGTATACATCTTTACTAGTAGGTTTCGAAACATTGATTGTTAAACATACCAAGCTAATTCGTTATAAAAAATGGAATTGGTATTGGAGTTTTATTACGATTTGTATTACTAATTATATGTCACAAGTTTTTTATAGGTGGTTTTTTAAAAACGACTTAGAGGGTTTTGAGGATCTCTAAGTCGTTTTCTTTTTTGATTTGACAGGCGTACTAAAAATAGGTGGTCCAATACGTAAAAGAATTTCCATCCAATTTGTACCGGGTGCGAGTTGGTTCAAAACAGTGATCAGAATGCCAGTTCCACGGAGTAAAAACATATATTTTGCTTGAAGTTGGATCGGGCTATTTTTTACAAAATATTTCATTCCAGCAACAAACTGTTTCAATTCAGGTGAATTCTGCTGTCCGACGCCATCATCTAAACGATCAAGCACCTGAGAAATCATCGGTTTAAGTTCTTTATGATTTGTTTCTGGCGGTAAAAAGCCAAGCTCCTCGAATGCTGACAGGACTCCGTCAACATCACCAAGCATAATACTTTGGAAAAGTCTACGAATTGTCTTTACTTCTTCTGTTGACAGTTCATCAATCATCCCAAAATCTAAGAAACAAAGTCGATGATCTTGAAGAATGAGCAGGTTCCCCGGATGAGGGTCCACATGAATAAAACCGTAGACAAGCAGCTGTTTGAAATAAGCATCAAGCAATGTTTCGCCAATGGCCTTCCGGTTGACATTCCATTCTGTTAGTGTCACATGATCTGTTACGCGGGCACCTTCGATATACTCCATGACCAAAACTAGCTTTGTGCATAATTCCTCGTAAACGGTTGGAATTTTAATATTCGGATTATCGGAAAACATCTCACTGAACCTTTCCATATGGGATAGCTCTTGACGGCAATCGAGTTCCCTATGAATCGTTTCCGTGAACTCCCGATGCATATCAACGAAATTCATTTTTCGTCTAAGCGGTGGGATCCGGTTTATAACCTTGGCTGCAAGGCCGATTGTATTTAAGTCAATTTGAGCAAACCGTTCCATGTTCGGTTTAATTACTTTAACAGCGACTACAGTCCCATCGGGTAAGATTGCTTTATGAACTTGCGCAAGGGACGCAGCTGCAATCGGTTCTTTCCTGAATGCTTTAAACACAGCTTGGATGCTACTTTTTAACTCTTTTTCCAGTAAAGGCTTCACTGCTGAAAATGGGGCAGCAGGCAAGGCATCATGAAGATCGGTCAGTTCCTTTGTGAACGCATGGGGTAATATATCACCACGCATACTCAAAAATTGACCAATTTTCACAATAATACTTTTCAGTTTAAAAGCTGTCCATCGCACCCGTTTACCGGCCCTTGAATATACTCTATCTAAAGCAGCTGTCCGTTCCTCACCCTCGAGCCGCTTATCAATTCTACAAACCTTCCAATAATCGAGTACTAACGACAGAACTAAGCGGATAATGAGAAGTCGTCTGATTATGGTTAATCTCATAGTGGGTGAACCTCCAATCCCGATCTACGATCTATTTAAGTCCACTATAAATAATACTATTGAAAAAATTTTATTACAATTATTTAATTTAATAGTGGAGATGATGCCCTAATGGGTCCTGGAATTTATTGAATAGGGTAGAATATGCCAGAAATTGTACCTTAATGGAAATACTGAATCATGGAATAGGGTAGAATAACGCTGGAATTGTGCTCTAATGGAGCTTTGGTTACGCTGAATAGGGTATAATAACACCGTTATTGTACCTTAATGAGACTAAGGAATCGTTGAGTAGGGTAGAAAAAACCCGGAATTGTACCCTAATGGAGTTGCTGAATCTAAGAAGAGGGCAGAAAAAACACTTGTATTCTTCCATAATAGAGTCGCGGATTAGTTTTATAGGGTAGAAAAAACTCGGAATTCCACCCTCATAGAACCGCTGATTCACGCAAAAGGGTAGAATAATGCTGGAATTATATATTAATAGAGTCGCCGAAGAATGGGATAGGGTCAAATTAAATAAGCAAAGATTTATCCTCACCAAATCGCGCTCCGCCTCCGTTTGATGGCAGATAACCAAATTTTATCCTCATCAAATAGCATCCCGACCCCATTTGATAGCAGATAAGTTAATATATCTTCTGCCAAACCCGTGTAACGATCCTTATTCCATTTTTTTTGCTTCAACACATCCGTCTTTTAAATTACAATAAAAGGTATGTACAAAAATTACATAGGGTAAGAAATCTTTATTAGAAAGGGGAAACAAATGAAAAAAATTCTTGTATTTGCTGTTCTTTTATTAAATTTTTTCATAATTAGCAACAGTGTCTCGGCTGCACCGATTATTCAAGTTATTATTAATGGGACAAATCAAACCTATGATCAACCACCTATCATTGAGAACAACCGGACATTAGTTCCTTTAAGAGGGGTGTTTGAGTCACTAGGTGCTACGGTCCAATGGAATCCTGAAAAACGTGAAATCATTGCGACTAAAAAGGCTCAGACAATCTGGCTGAAAATTGATTCAAAAACGACGAAAGTAAATGGGGCAGTGCATGAAATTGATGTTCCAGCTGCTATCATAAATGGGCGGACGATGGTGCCACTTCGCTTTGTAGGTGAAGCATTAGGGGCAAATGTGAAGTGGATTGCAGATCAGAGAATTGTTCAGATAACTGCAGGCCAATCCCAACTAGAAGTTTTACCGCAGTTCAAACAACTTCAAAGTGGTGATCCTGTTGTAACTATGAAAACAACAAAAGGGGATATTAAAATCAAACTATTC
>JAEWMK010000010.1 GCA_023457235.1 Bacillota bacterium | reverse complement strand
ACACAGGGTCGGGCGGGTGGGACACAGGGTCGGGAACTCTGTCCCTATAAAATACCGAAAAAGGGAACCCAAATGGCTCCCTTTTGAATTACACTTAATTATTTTCATTATGTTCAGTATGCAATGTTGCAATCATGCCATAAAAAGCATAGTAAAATGATTCCGGTGCAATCAAACGAAAATGCCCTACTTCATCTGTATTGAATTTCAAGGCGTTTTCTAACAAGCGATAGGTAGAATAGGCATAAAAGCAAAAATACGTATAATCAAACTTTGGCATTTTCTCATAAATTACGGCAATTTCCTCTTTATATAAATCAATATTTGCTATAGCTTCATCAATAATAGTTTTTAAATCATCTAATCCAGCTTCAAGGATTAATTCATTTTTTTCAATTTTAATATTAGCCATATGATTTACCTCCAATTTTTTTGCCTCTATAGCCATTACACCACTTTTTATTACTTTTTGTGATGATTTACATCACGCATATAGTGTTAAATATCACCACCGATAGGATGCTTCAGCATTAATTACTAATTCCCGTTCCATAAACATTACCTCTGCTTCATTTTCTCTTATTTATCTATATTATTATTGAGACCAATTTTAGCACCTGAAACATGAGGTCCTATACAGTCATTTTCCAATTTGATAAAGCCAACCATTTTTCTTTTTCCTTATAGTCAGGCATTATTTTTCCAACAAGGCGCCAGAAGGAGCGGTCGTGATTCAGATGGACCATGTGACACATTTCGTGAACAACAACATAATCAATTACCTCATGCGGTGCCATTGCTAGGCGCCAATTAAATGTTAATTGTAATTTTGCATTACATGTTCCCCATGTATGTTGATCATCGGTAATTCGGACAGAACGCGGCTTAGTTTTGAAGTTGCTTTGAAAAGAAGCAATACTCTTTTCCACTATTGCTTTACACTGTTGATAATAGAATCGTTTCAATGCTTGTTTTACTCTTTTATCATCAAGCTGCTTCACGTATATTTGCAGTTTTTCATTGTCAAAAACAACGTGATCTTGCGTAATATTGATATCTTCAAAAATCACAATAGGATAGGAAAGACCTAAGTACAGGAAGACTTCATCATTTTCATAGGCCTTTTCCTGTGGTCCTTGTAGTCTATCATGAAGTTCTTTTATCTTTTGCTGAATAAGATCCCACTTATCCTCCAATGCCTGAATGACTCTTTCTTCAGGTGTCTTTTTCGGAGCGTGAACTTCAATATTTCCATAGCTATCTATTATAATTGTTATAGTGTTTCGATTTTTGTACTTTATTTCAAAACGAATTGTCTTACCTGAGTAAGTATGTATCATCTCATCACCTGTATAGCCTTTTGACGCCATTATACCCTATATTTGATCGCAAGTCCTTTTAAGAAATTGCTAGCAAACTTGTCTCACCACTTCCTTATTTTATTTCTTATAATAATATAGCACAAAGTGTTAACCATTAACGAAAGAAAATCACCCCTTATTCGCTCCAATAACTAGAGCCGGGGTGATTTTGACGCAGTCGAATTTTCATATTATGTTCTATATGCAAATTGTTAAATATCCTTTTTTAATTGCTTAACAAATTGGCTAGTCCAAGTGCTGGATTTTAAATAGATTTCAAATAATTGGTCTTCGTTTAAATCAAAAGGATATTTTGTTAAAGACTGATTCATCTTATTTGAACGTTCGGCTCTTGCCATTAAATCTAATACCAACTTAAAATGATTTTCCTCCCCTAATAATGCACTTTTTATTTCCTTTGAAATAGGAAGTCCCTCAAGAATAGTACTCATTGGCAAATGTAAAAATGAATCAATACACGATAATAAACCTAATAAGAAATACTTTGATTTATTCTGCTTATTGTTTTCAACTTCTGCTAGGAATTCCCCCAATTTAGCCCTTGTTAAGCTGAGTTGTATAAGTTCACCTAGAGTAGCATTATTTTTTTCTTCCTGTAACCCTTTTAGAGCAAGAACATAGATCCACTTTTTAATTTCTATTAAGCCTAACAACACAATTGCTTGTCGAATAGAACTAATTTCATATTTAGGCCTAATAACTGGTGAATTGATTAATTTCAATAATTTATAAGAAAGTGAAATATCCGTCTCTATTACTTTTGTAATCTGGTCTAAATCAGGCTCTGGAGAATCAAGTTGCTCCAGCACGGTAAAATACGATTGGAAATAGGACGGAATATCATGACTTTGTAGTATGATTGGTTTACTAAAGAAGTATCCTTGAAAGTAGGAATAACCATCTTCTTTAGCTTGTTCATATTCCTCCCTAGTTTCAACCTTTTCAGCTAAAAAAATGATGTCATAGGGAACTAGATACTCCATCATCTGGAGACGCGCCTTTCTTGATGTAGCAAGGAAATCAATTTTAACGATATCAATAATCTTTAGTAATTCCATCGTTAAATCGTTACCATGCATCAAAAAGAAGTCATCAAGGGCAATCTTATACCCTAACATTTTCAGCTCTTTACATATTTCTATTAATTCTTCTGTAATTGGCACATCTTCCAATATTTCAATTACAAGATTAAGAGGACTAAAATACGTAGGCAATTTCAACTTTAATAGATTCTCTGTAAAATTCACAAAGCATGGTTTACCCTCTGACAGATCTTTAATTCCTATATTTAAAAAGCTATTAATAATAACTTCAGATGTTGCTTTATCTCCATCTGATGCATTATAAACATTTTCTTTACCACTTCTATAAAGCAATTCATAAGAGATCACATTTTCTCTGGAATCAAAAATTGGTTGTTTAGCAACGTATACTTCCATTTATGTTTGAATTCCTTTCCTTTATTACTTCTTAGTGGCCTAATAACAATTTACCTAAATTTTACCACAAAATCCTTGTTTTATGTTTTAATATTTTAGTTTCGAAAATTTGACAAATAAACCTTTAACTAATTATTGTGCTTATTTAGCCTAGACATAATACAAATAAATGTGGTAGCATAATATAGTTTCCAACAGTAACCATTACCCTAGCTAACTATATTTTTTTAAAAAGAGGTGTTTTCAATACAAACTTATCAAAAATTCTTTCATCAATTGCTTCTAATGTACCGTCCATTTGAAAATAGACTTAATGTCCACCTCGCTGAACATCAGCTATACAGAGCACAATGGACAATTTTATACTATTTGGCCAATAACGGAACCGCTACACTTGTGGAACTTTCCCATTATATGGGTGTCGAAAAGCCCACCGTTACTAGAACGATGACTCGCTTAGAAGAGCTCGGCTATGTCGAGCATGTTATAGGCAAGGACAAACGTGAAAAAAGAATGCAGCTTTCAGCAGCTGGACAAAAGGTGTATCAAGATGTACGAGTAACAATTGATCAATTTGAGCAGGAAATTTTAGAAGGGATCACAGAAAAGGAACAAATTGAAGCTATCCGAATCATGGGGATAATTCGCGATAATATAACAAGTAAGGGGTAACAAAGTGAATTCATCTAGAGAAGTATTATGGACAAAGGATTTTATTATTGTTTCAGGTATAAATTTTTTAATAAGCCTTGTGTTTTATCTTTTAATCGTCATTATTGGGGAGTACGCAGTTGATCAATTTCACGCATCCACTAGTATGGCTGGTCTTGTCACAGGTATCTTTATCATCGGTTCATAAATTGGTAGACTTTTTACTGGTCGTTACATTGAGTTGCTTGGGCGCAGAAGAACGTTATTTATTGGGCTTGTCTTCTTTATTTTAACAACACTTCTATATTTAATAAGCTCTAATATTAGCATCATGCTGACTACCCGTTTATTACACGGTGTAGCCGCTGGTATGATCGGGACAGCTACTGGAACGATTGCTGCCCAAATTATTCCGGCAGTACGAAAAGCAGAGGGAATTGGCTACTATAGCATGAGTGCCGCTCTAGCTACAGCAATCGGTCCATTCATCGGCCTTTATTTGACGCAGCATACTACTTTCCAAACGATTTTTATTTTTTCCATTGTCTTAGGAATCATTAGTTTCATTACATCATTGTTTGTCTATGTTCCTGCTGTTACAGCAACGGCCAAACAACCTCCCGAAACTCAAGGAGAGGGCTTTAAGCTTTCAAACTTTATTGAGCCAAAAGCTGTACCAATAGCCATCATAACACTCGTTATTGCTTTTTGTTATTCAAGTGTTCTATCATTTATCAAATTCTATGCGAATGAGATTAACCTAGTTAGTGCAGCAAGCTTTTTCTTTCTTGTTTATTCGATCGCCGTTTTATTTTCACGTCCATTCACCGGCCGCTTAATGGACTCAAAAGGGGCAAACTATATTATGTACCCTGGATTTGTCATTTTAGCAGGCGGAATGTTGCTCTTAAGTGCAGTTGACTCTGGTTTTATGTTACTCATAGCTGGCGCATTGATCGGTCTTGGTTTTGGTAATATGCAGTCAAGCACACAGGCCATTGCAGTCAAATTAACACCATTACACCGGATGGGGTTGGCCACTTCCACGTTCTTTATCGCCCTTGATGCCGGTCTTGGCTTTGGACCATATTTACTTGGATTTATCATTCCAGTTACGGGCTATCGATCATTATATCTGTTCCTTGGAGTGACAGTTTTAGTATCTACAGTTCTGTACTATTTCTTGCATGGTAAAAAGGACCATGGGTTACGTGCAAATCTTAAATCAGCAGCGTGAATATAGGTAAGAGGCGAATAGCTTTCGCCTCTTGGATTATTTCAGGTAGATTTAATGAACACTTTAGAAACTAAATAAAATCTGACAACCCTTTTCGTTGCTGTTTCTCAGAATCAACTGAAGATAATGCCTTTTTCCACGCTTTCCACTGCAGAACCGACTTCAACATTTCATAAGGAAAAAGCACCGACATAGCGATGCTTTTCATTCATTATTGAAAGGACAAATCTACTAATCCGTCTAATTTAGGATTTTCTTTGAGAAAATCTAACTCAAACGATGATTGGGCAAACTCTTTAATTACATTTTCATTAATTTCAGTAGTATAGGTAATGCGTGCCATTGCTTGTTTAACGATATCTTCATCAACCTCTTGTTTCGTTAGGTCCTTGATTGATTGAATGGCAATTTTTTGTGCTTCGTCTGGTTGACTTTTAATAAAATCAACTGCTTGTTGCTGTGCCTGAACGAGCGCTTTAACAACCTCTTTCTTTTCTTTAATTAAACTTCCATTTACAACAAATACAGTGTTTGGCAGGGTATTCCCATAGGCAATTTCATCTGTACTAACAATTACTTTTGCCCCATTTTGGACGAGAATTGATGCCCATGGTTCAGGAACGGCTGCTAAGTCTACTTTCCCTGTTTCGAACATGCCTTGATATTGGGCTGGATTGCCAGTGACATGTTGTAATGCCCCACCGATGCGTGATGATGTTAATTTATCATTTCCTTGTTGCTGTAAATACGTTTCAAATTGAACATCATGTGTACAGCCAATTCCAGGGGTGATAAATGTTTTCCCTTCGATGTCTTCTAAATTAGTAATCCTACTGTTAGCACTTGCAACGACAACTGTTCCGCCTGATGATGCTCCGGAAACAATTTTCACATCTGCTCCACTTGCAAAATTGTTCATAACTGGAGCCGGTCCAACTAGCCCACCATCAATGTCTCCTGACTTCAACGCCGTCATAAACGTGCCTCCATCAGGAAACGTTCTATATTCAATATCAAAATTCTCACCAAGCACTTTTTCATAATAGCCTTTTTCGCGGGCAACCATAGCTGGAACATGGTCAATATTCGGAAAATATCCAATCACAATTTTTTCTTTTTTAACCTCATCACCAGTGCTCTTTGTAGTAGTACTTGTTCCACAGGAAGTTAAAACTCCTATTGCGAATAGTAAGACAAAAGCTAATTTCCATTTTTTCATTGTTTTATCCATTCCTTTCTACTAATCCCCATTTTGTCATTACACGTTTTTCAATCCGTTGAAATAAGATTAAATCAACGGTAACACCGATCATTCCAATTACTACCATGATTCCAAGAACGATATCCATACGGCCAAAGTCAGAAGCAAATTTCAGCGTATACCCAAGTCCAGGTCCTGTACTTAATAACTCCCCGGCCATTAATGCACGCCATGCAAATGCCCATGCTAACCTTACTCCGGTTACGGCATAAGGGATTGATGCCGGAAAAATAACACGAAAAAATAAATCCAACCCCTTTGATCCCATGGTTTGGGCTGCTTTTATATAGAGAGGGGAAACATTTTTTATACCCGTTCTCATATTGATTGTCATGACAATGGTGGCACCTAAAACGACAATAAAAATAACCGATTTTTCATTTAAACCAAACCACATAATCGCAAGCGGCAACCATACAATACTCGGGATGCTTTGCAGGGCTAAGATAAAGGCCCCAAGTGTTTCATCTGCTGTTTTTGACTTGGCAAGAAAGACACCAAGCAAAATCCCAATGATGAGCGCAATCACAAGTCCAATTAATAAGCGAGTAAAACTTGCTCTTAAATCATGTAATAATGAGCCATCTGCCAAACTTTCCTGTAGACTTAAGACAACATCTGTTGGTGCGGGCATAAGAACTTTTGGTATATTAAACAATCGAACGATGAGTTCCCAAATCCCAAATAATACAACAAAAAAAACAATTCGTTTAATAGCTAGCCGCATACCGATGCTCCTCTTCTACTACTTTGTCAATTTCAGCTTTAAGCAGTTCCATAATCGTTTGTTCATACATAGTAAGCTGGTGAATATTTTTGTCACGTGGCCGTTCAATTTTCAGCTGAATATCTGCCAAAATAACGCCTGGATGGGTTCCCATCACAATAATGCGGTCTGACAACTTTAACGCTTCCTGAATGCTATGGGTTACAAAAAGAATAGTCTTTTTTGTTTCCAGCCAAATGGTTTCAAGTTCAAGGTGGAGGCGCATTCTTGTTTGTTCATCTAATGCACCAAATGGCTCATCCATCAACAAAACTCGTGGATTCATTGCCAATGCTCTCGCAATTGCAACTCTTTGCTGCATTCCTCCTGATAATTCATGGGGGTAATGGTTGGTAAAAGGGCTTAGCTGTACGAGTTTTAGATATTTTTGAGCAATTTCTTTCGCTTCCTTCTTTTTGACTTCTTTGCGTAATGGGAATATAACATTTTCTTCCACTGTCAACCACGGGAATAAAGCAGCCGCTTGGAACACCATCCCTCGATCTTTTCCAGGTTTCGTTATCTTTTGACCATTTAGGTAAACACTTCCTTCACTTGGTTTCACTAGACCAGCAATAATTGAAAGTAAAGTCGATTTTCCACATCCGGAGGGACCTAAAAAAGAAACAAATTCACCTTCATTCACATGCAAATCAATATCTTTTAACACTTGCTCCACTTTCCCATGATTTTTAAAACTCTTTTGTATATTGGATATATGAAGAAACATAAGTTCACCCCAACTTTAACTTTAATTTTAATTTATATAATTCACATTGTTTTAATCGGAATTATAGTTTATTATATTACTTAGATATGGAAAGTCAACCCAATTTTTTGGAAATAAGTACAATAAAGGTTGGATGGAAAATGAAAATTTATAACTCAATTCTTGATTTAATTGGGAAAACACCGATTGTGAAACTAAATAAACTACCAGATGAAAACGGCGGGAATGTTTTTATTAAACTTGAATCATTCAACCCTGGAGGAAGTGTGAAAGACCGCGCAGCCCTTCATATGATCGAACGTGCAGAAAAAGAAGGCAAGCTGATTCCGGGGACAAGTACAATCATAGAGCCGACATCAGGTAACACTGGTATCGGGATTGCCATGGTAAGTGCTGCAAAAGGGTATCCTTGTATTATTACAATGCCTGATAATGCGACAGAGGAGCGCGTAAAAATCTTAAAAGCATATGGAGCAGAAGTCATTTTAACACCCGCAAGCTTACGTATGCAAGGCGCGATTGATGAAGCATCAAGGTTATCAAGCACAATTCCCGATAGCTTTATACCTATGCAATTCGAAAATCCCGCAAACCCTGACGCACATAGAGAAGCAACCGCTGTAGAAATTATCGAGGCTTTTGATGGAAAACTAGATGCCTTTGTATTAACTGCAGGAACAGGCGGGACTGTCACAGGAGTCGGTGAAGAATTAATTAAACACATACCAAATATAAAAATTTATGTAGTAGAGCCAAAAGGGTCACCTGTTCTATCAGGCGGAAAACCAGGCCCTCATAAAATCCCTGGAACCGGACCTGGATTTATTCCAAAAATATTAAATTCTGATATTTATGATGAAATTTTACTTATAGATGATGCTGACGCACAGTTTATGGCACGCCAGCTTGCGAAAGAAGAAGGGATTTTTGTCGGAGCATCCGGAGCAGCGTCTGCCCACTTTGCAGTTCAGATAGCAAAAAACCTCCATCCATCTGCAAAAGTTCTTTGTATAGCCCCAGATACAGGGGAGCGTTACTTATCAACTGATTTATTTTCCTACTGAAAAAAATACTCCCCCAACTAGCCAAATAGCTTGAGGCGGGGGAGTATTTATCATATCAAAACTCATTTTCATGTCTTTTGAAAAATTCATAATAAGTGCGCACATTTTCCAATTCCGTCCAGCGTTTCACTTCGACAGGGTTTTCATCAAGATCATATATTTTTGCCCCACGCATAGAAAGTAGAAATGGAGAATGCGTTGAAATAATAAACTGGCAGCCAAAAAACCTTGTAGAGTCTTCAATAAATTGTATTAATTCCATCTGACGTTTGGGAGAAAGACTGTTTTCCGGCTCATCCAATATATAAAGTCCATTTTCACCAATTTTTTCAGTAAAATACCGGAATGCACTTTCCCCATTTGAATATTCTCTCACATTATCCATCAATTCATTTCTCACAAATCGCGACTGTGTTTTACTTCTAGCATCAATTACTTTTTTAAGTTGCTCGTAATCGTCCATAGATCTCATTTGAAATTGAGAATATTTTGCCTCTAAATATTCGTCAAAAAGTTTTTCCCGTTTTTGGTCAATTCCCTCATTGAGATTCCGGACATTCAACATATAGTCAAATACATCGTCACTAGTAATAATTCTGCTATTTTCAGGGATGTCGGCTTCAAAATGCATCCCACACATATTTACATAATCCGGATAGAAATTAGATTTATTAAAGATGGAATTACGCTCTATTCCTATTTTTTCTGCTATCACATTTAAGGCCGTTGATTTTCCTGAACCATTTCCGCCATACAGGATCGTAATTGGCTCAAAAACAATTCTTTCAAAATTTCGTCTTGATAAGATCTTAAACGGATAAAATGAGTCATAGCATGTTCTTTTTACATTCATGAAAAAGTCAAATTCCATGTCCTCATTTGGAAATGTAAAAGTTTTTAAATAAATCATATCTTCTTCCTTTTCTCCCCTTATTTCCTTTTTAAATACCCTTTATTAAGAATAAGAACCTTCCCGTTCTCAGCTTTTACGTATTTTCTTACCATGAATTTATAATGTTCAAATACCACATTTCCCAAAATATAAAATGATAAAGTAGCGAAAAGGAGAATGGCTAATTGAAGTATTATTTTACTCTTAATCTCAATAAAATAAATCGTCATTACAACATGAGCCACAGAGGAGGTTATTAAGATCAAAAGTACATTACATATATGAAATACGACAATCGCCTTTTTCTCTTCAAATTTCCGCTTTCGTGCTGAGCTAAAATAAAGTGAAAGAAAAACAGATACAGCAATCATAAACACAGTCACCAGATACGTAAGAACAAGGCTCACTTTCCTCCCCTCCTCCCTTTAAATACCTTCCTGCTTCTTATCTTTATCATATGGGTTCTTTACATATATTGTAAAGAAAAAGAGCCCATTAAGGACTCTCAGATTTTATCGGGATGCTCCCGTCACCGTTGGAACCAGCTTCTTCCCTAGCCAATGCCCAAACAATATAATAGGAACTAACGTCAAACCAAATGGTAAGCTAATTAGAATATCCGACATGCTGACCAGATTTTCATTCAGTAACCTATAAAATAAATATAGGGAGTAGGGCAACGTGATTCCTACAGCGGTAACAACGCCAGGTACCAATTTCATTACATACAAGGCCTGCCCAAGATGCATAAATACATGAATCAACAACACGCTGTTATATCCCAAGAACAACAAATAGTTCCCATTTTCAGCTGCGAGAAAGGTACATGGGATAAAGATTACAAATTCGAGACAAACAGCTACAGCAAATTGCGGCGTTGTCAATCGTGAGAAAGACTGAAGATCCTTGTGGAATCGGGCAGGTACTTTAGCAAAAATGTATTCGTTATGCTTTCGAAACCATGGCTCAATCCGAATAATCTCTTCAAAATCATGGAGCATAAACATGGGGAGAAACAACCAAATCAATGAATTTATACTAATTGCGGAATCCAAGAATTGAATCATTATAAAACCCCATTTCCAATTCTTCTAAAATTGAATCTTCTTCGGATACCATATCTTAAAGAAAGACAATACTTACACTTGGTACTCCATATAATCATTTGATATTTCTATGCTAACGTCCCCTATATTTGATCGCAAGTCCTTTTAGGAAATTCCTAGCGAACTTGTCCCCGCATTCTTTATAGTTTTTATGTCCCTCTTTTCTTAACAAAGCACCAAGTTCCCCTTTGGTTACCGTGATTCCAGCTTCATCAAATATTTCAAGCATATCCTCTGTCGTTAATGCCAGAGCTATTTTCACCTTCTTTAATAGGAGGTTATTAACATTGGCACTTTTCTTTATGGAAGGTTCTGTTGGCGTATCAGGCTGCCCCGGTTTAGACTCTTGCTTTCCTCTTTTGAAGATGATAAGACCATTTAAAAATGAATCTAGCATACTGTTATTACATTTTATTTGATCGCTATACTCTTCATCCTCAGCAGACTTTGTAAGTATCTTAATTACATCCGGCACCGAAACTTCCACGCCGCCAAGTTTAAATATTTCCGCCATTTCTTTATT
Source organism: Bacillota bacterium (assembly GCA_023457235.1). Lineage (GTDB taxonomy): Bacteria > Bacillota > Bacilli > Bacillales > Bacillaceae_J > Schinkia. The sequence continues at coordinate 4,357 of JAEWMK010000010.1, read as the reverse complement.
TTTTATTTCCAGCGCATATCTTAATCGGATTAATATATCGTTATTGTCCATTATTGAATCTCCTTTTTTAATTGGCCGCTTTATTCGTACAATTTGAATAAGCACCTACCTTTGTAGATGCTCTGTCAACTATACCATATATTGCACAAAAACATTAGACCCTTAGCAAGCCACGAAAGCCTCTGGCTGCGTAGTAGGAATCTGCTCCATTGTGGTATACAAAGACCGTATCGTAACGACGATCACAAAAGATAGCCCCTCCAAGTTTTCTAATATTATCAGGCGTTTTCACCCAACTCGATGTTTTCAAATCGAAATTGCCAAGTTCCTGAAGCTCCCGGTATTGTTGTTCTGTTAAAATCTCAATCCCCATATCAGCGGCCATATCAATAGCATTATTTTCCGGCTTATGTTGTTTTCTTGACTCCAGTGCTTCACGGTCATAACAAACACTTCTGCGACCTTTTGGACTCTCCTTTGAGCAATCACAAAAAATGTATTCACCAGTCTCGTTATCGTAACCAATTACATCCGGTTCACCTTCAGTTCTTTCCATTTCACTAAGCGACCACAGTTTTTCAGAATCTACTTCGAGCTTTGCATGTATATTAGCCCATTTAAGATCTTTATGGCGCTCCATATTTTTCTCGAACCGAGCTTTCAAAATTCCGAGTATTTCTTCTTGTTGTTCTGGTGACAAGCCTTTCCTATTGCTAGTTTTACTTTCCTTGCTCATCTTAGTGTCTCCCTTAAATATTATTATTCATAATAGTAAAAGTTTGCCCAATCAAGTCCAAGTTTAACAGTATATTATTTCCGTTAAAAACCATTTTTGCTTCCAAATTACAAATTATTTGATCGTTATTTTCAATGGAAGTCAATTCCCTCATTGAGATTCCGGATATTCAACATGTAGTCAAATACAGCATCACTGGTAATAACCCCTATTTCCTTTTTAAATATGCTTTGTTAAGAACAAGAACTTTCTCATTCTCAGCTTTTACGTATCTTTTTAGCATGAATTTATAATGTTCAAAGGCAATATTCCCCAAAAGATAAAATGATAGTGTTACGAACAGAAGAAAAGCTATTTGAAAAATTAGTTTACTCATATCCTCAATGATATATATCGTCATTACAACATGTGCCGCAGAAGAGGTCATTATGATAAAAAGCACGTTACATATATGAAAAAAAGCCATTGCATTTTTTTCTTCAAATTTTCGCTTTCGTTCAGAGCCAAAATAAAGTAAAAAAAAGATAGATATTGCAATTACAACCACATTTACCATATATGTAAGAACAAGGTTCACTTTCCTCTCCCGCCTCCTTTAAATACCTACATACCTTCCTATCCTTATCATAGGATTTTTTTTCATCTTTTGTAAAGGAAAATAGCCCCAATAGGGACTCCCGGTATTGTTCTAACTCAATATGATAAACGACATTGTCTAACTCCAGCCTTTAACCATTTTGCTGTTAATGTCTCTGCATTTAACATCTCTTCTGGAGTGCCTTCAAAAATAATTTGTCCGCCTTGTTTTCCTCCTCCAGGGCCTAATTCTATTACCCAGTCGCTCGCCGCGATAAAGGCTAGATTGTGTTCGACGATTATAACAGAATTACCTCTATTTACAAGATTTTGAAAGACGTCTAAGAGTTTTTCATTATCTTCTGTATGTAGTCCTAAGGATGGCTCGTCTAATAGGTAGATTTGCCTTTCTTTTTGTAAGTGACTTGCGAGTTTTAGGCGTTGGATTTCTCCACCGCTTAAAGAACTTGTCGTCTGCCCCAAGGTCAGATACCCTAATCCTACTTCTTTTAGCGTATGCACTCTTTTTATGATCTTTGGTATATTAAAATAATTCATAGACTCGTCTATTGTTAAATCTAAAATCTCTACTATATTTTTTTCTCTATAGCGATATGACAGTGCTTCGTCCGAATATCTCGTACCTCCACATGCTTCGCATGGGATTGTCACCGGATCTGCAAATGCTACTTCTGGCGTTAATACACCTTTTCCTTTGCAGATAGGGCACGCTCCGGTGGAGTTAAAACTGAACAATCCCGCTGGTTGTCCTGTTTCTTTTGAAAATATTGTTCGGATATCATCCATTATTCCCATATATGTAGCGAGGGTCGAACGATTGGAGATACCTATGCTACCTTGTCCTACCATGATTGTTTCTGGATATCTTTCTGTAAATGCCTCCAATATTAGGGAACTTTTACCTGAACCGGATACCCCACATATGGAGACTAAGACGTTTTTAGGAATATCTACGCTTATATTTTTCAAGTTATTGTTACTTGCTCTTTTTATTGTAAAATTACTTTTTATATTCCTTGGATTTTTATTTAATTTTAGCTTGTGGTTTAGGGCTGTTGCCGTGGGAGAGTTTTTTAGACCTTCTAAATTCCCTTGATAGACCACTTCTCCTCCATTTACACCTGCTCCTGGTCCCATTTCTATTATTTCATCTGCTACTTTTATTACTGATAGATTATGTTCGATTACGATTACAGTGTTATGTTGGTCTTTTAGCCTTTTTAACATCTGTATTAACATATTCACTTCTTCCGGATGAAGTCCTGCACTTGGTTCGTCGAAAATGTATGTAAGATTGTTTAGACTGCTCCCTAAATGACGAGCAATTTTTACCCTTTGAGCCTCGCCACTGGACAGGGTGCCCATTTTTCTTGATAGACTCAAATATCCTAGTCCCATGTCGACTAGTTGTTTTACATGTGGGATTGCTTGTTGTGCTATAGATTTTCCCATAGGATCTTTGATGTTCTTTAGTTCTTCTAGTATTTCCGGAAGCTCTAATTGATCGTATTCGGCAATATTTAAGCCATTTATTTTACATTCTAATACTTTTGGATTTAGGCCTGAACCTTGGCAGGTTGGGCATAATGCATGTGTTGATACTGCTAATACATCTTCTTGGGATACTTCTTTTAACTTTGTGATATCCCTATTGATATAAAGGCGCGTAAATCTGGGCAATAAACCATCCCATTCATGTGGTTGAGGTCCGTTTTTGGTATGAAAAGGCGCAAAAACTTTTTCACCATCTTGGGGACCATATAATAGCAGGTCGAATTTTTCTTCTGAGTAATCCTTTATCGGTATATCTGGATCGAATAACCCGCCAGTCATCATCCATCTGCCTTGCCAACCTGATGGCGATAACGGATTAAATTTCACTGCATAATCTCGAAGTGACTTATCGAAATCAATGATCTTATTTAGGTCAGGCGCAATAACCTCCCCGTATCCACCGCATTCCGGGCATCTACCGAAGGAACTTTGACTTGAAAAGTCGGTGGCCGAACCGATTGACGGCTTTCCTATTCTCGAGAACAAAAGCCTTATTAATGGGTCAATATCCATATAGGTGCCTACTGAGGAACGGGAATTGCCTCCTATCTGTCTTTGCTCTACTACGATAACCGGACTTAAATTTTGCATAAGATCGGCATGAGGTCTTTCATATCTTGGCATTTGATTTCTAACATAGAGTGGATAGTTCAAAGTCATCTGTCTTCTACTTTCTGTTGCTATTGTATCAAAAACGACTGAGCTCTTTCCTGAGCCTGAAAGACCTGTAAATACGATGATTTTTTCTTTTGGTATATTTAAATCTATATTTTTTAGATTATTTTCTTTAAGCCCTCTTAAAATGATTTCATCTTTTATTTCGGACATTTTCAATTGTTCACCTCTGTATTGTTGTCAATAGCTCAAAATTCAAATACAAAGTAAGACTCTCATTATTTTAGAATGTATTTCTATCTTTCATCAAAAGTCATTAATCGACGTTGAAAGTTCCCTTCTATATCATACGATAATCTTTGTTTGATATAATAGACCTGTAAAGTTTACTATTTTCACAGTCTTATGAAATCGAAAGGGAACTACTAATATGAAACATCCATTTTTTCCGTCTATAATTGGAGGAATCATTTGTATCTCAATTTTTACATTTGACTATTTCCAATTCAGCCTGATAGAGAAATTTATTATGTTTGCATCTTTTGTGATTTTGCCACTAGTTATTTTATTAATTAAAAACAAGGAGCAAACAAAGCTTCGACAAACTATTTATTACTTCATTACTATTCTACATTTTCCTGCGGCACTTCTTTCTTTTGCTTCCATTATGAGTAATAAAATCTTAGGACTAGGAAATACGGTTTCAGGAGTTTTGTCTCTTGGATGGCTTCTTTTTACCTTTTTACTTGCAGTATATGGAGTACTTCAAATTTTGGAGAATAAAGAAAGAATAGAAGAAATAGCAATCGGTGCAGGACTGATATATTTTTTTATCGGAGGGATATGGTATACAGT
>JAEWMK010000009.1 GCA_023457235.1 Bacillota bacterium | reverse complement strand
CCTCGGATGAATCCCTATGCGGTGTCGGTCGGTTCCTCGGAGCCCTTGAAGCCGTGCTCGACGTACCGCTCGCGTTCGCGGCGGAGCCGCTCGCCCATTTCCGTGTGGGCGTGCACCTCGTCGAAGGTCGCCGGAAAGAAGCTCTTCACGATGCCCAGCGCACCGTTCGTCTTCTCGATGGATTTCGTCGCATCGCGCTCGAGGCCCGTCATCGCGCGGATAGCATCGACACTCTCCGGAATGGTGATCGCCTCGTTGTGCACCTGGAAAGTCAGGTAGAGTTCGCGCCCGTCGCTCGCGAGCGAGTCCTCCCAGACGGCCACCTCCCACATGTCCGAGCGGGGCCGTCCCAGATCGCGCATGAGCTCGATTACCGAGTTGAGCGCAACCAGGCCGTTTTGCGCGTGAACGAAGGCGATGCGCGGTTCCTCCCAGAGCGCGTGTCGCAGCTCGTCCAGGCTCACCGCGTGGTGGGTCTCCACCATGGCGAAGTGGATGTGGCTCAGGTTGTACGGCCCGGCACCAGCCATGGTGACGATGTCGAGTCCCTCGAGTACCGTCTTCGCGTCGGGCCCCTGGTGGCTGGGGACTTTCGTCTCGGGGAGCACCGTGTTGATCATGCCCGAGTCGTGGCTTTCCCAGGGGTCGGTTCCCCGGCGTAGGAGCACCGCGCGGGCGCGCTTCACCCAGCCGCGGCGGTGGAACGCGTGCAGTACGCGGCAGAGCGCCGTCGTGTTGCAGGACACCACACGAGCGAATTGGCGGTCGATCGCATCGGCGTAGTTGACTTGTGCCACGAACGACATCCCGGCCAGCTCGTGCTTCTCGCCACCCTGGAAAATCGCGCGCACGCCGGCCTGCTCGTACCGCGCCCTGTTGCTCGCCCCGATCTTTTTCGGCGTGCAATCGACGACGATGTCCACCTGGCCCAGAAGATCGTCGAGGGTCCCCCCCACGGGAAGGCCGGCCTCCTCCATGAGCGAGCGCTTCTCTGCGACAGACGCGTAGATAGGAAATCCACGTTCCGCCGCCACGCGCAGGCGGTAGTCGATCGACACGTCGGCGACGCCGACCAGATCCATGTCAATCTGCGCCGTCACTGCGTCCGCGACTCGCTTGCCAATCACGCCGTACCCATTGATCGCCACGCGTGCGTTCCTGCCGAGACTGGTCATGTGAGTTCCTTTCTCGATTCCAGGCGCTACGAAGGAATCCCGGCCAGACGGCCCGGATCGACCCGCACACGTGCGCCATCCAGCGCTGCCGGGGGCCGGTGCTGTGTCATGGAGAGCGGTTCGATCTCGAGATCGAGCGCGCCGCCCGGCGCGAGGTCGTGCGGTTTCCCGTAGACGAAGAGCCGAACGGCCGCAGGGTCGGCGTCGTCCACGGAAACGAACAGCCGCTTCTGCGTGAGCACCAGTTCGAACCACCGACCGTGGTGTTGGAACGGGAAGCGTAGGCGGCGAATGCGGTCCGGCATGTCGGGCGCCAGCCACACGCCGTCGCGATGTAGCTCGAGCCCCGCGTAGTGGCGCGAGACGATATCGACAATGCCCGCCATTGCGCCCAGGTGAACGCCTTCCGCGGTCGTTCCACCCTGCACGTCGTACAGGTCGCTATTGAGCGCCGAGATGAAGAGCCGGCAGCCGGTATCGCAGTCCTGGCGGTGCACGGCCGACGTGAAGGCCACTTTGCTCAGGGTGGAGCCGTGCGACGTCCGTGCCTGGTAGTACTCGATGCTTCTGCGAATCGCCGCTTGATCGAACGTGTATCCGAGCCTCGAGAGAAGCCGCTCGAGCTCTTCCGCGCTGAAGAGGTACAGGAGCATCACCACGTCGGCCTGCTTGGAGACCTTGTAGCGATCGGGCGTATCGCCCTCCGCCCTGAGGATGCGATCGAGACGCTCGATATTCCCGTACTTGCGTGCATAGCCGGACCAGTCGAACTCGAGGAGTTCGTCATAGCCCTCGAACTGGCTGATGACGCCGTCGTGGAACGCGACGGTCATGCGGCGACTCACGTCGTCCCAACGTTGCAACTCCGCCGGGCCGATGCGCAGTGACTGCAGGAGCTCGGCTCGACGCATATGCGAGATGAGGTCAAGCACCTGAAGCGCCCGTACGAGGCACCAGGCCGCGGTGATGTTGGTGTACGCGTTGTTGCGAAAGCCTCCCGTGACGGCGCCGGGATACTTCTCGTGGTACTCGTCCGGCCCCATGACGCCGCTGATCACGTAGCGCTGCGTCCGAGGATCGAGCCGAGTGATGCTCGACCAGAACCGAGCAATCTCGAGCACGAGCTCTGCCCCGTATTCCTCGAGAAACGCACGATCGCCAGTCGCCTCGTAGTAGCGCCACACGTTGTAGACGATCGCCGAATTGATGTGCCTCTGGAGCCTGCTGTGATCCGGATCCCAGCGCCCGGAGAGCGGGTTGAGGTGAACTTCCTGCGTGGTCTCCCGGCCATCGCTCCCGCTCTGCCACGGGAACATGGCTCCTTCGAAGCCCTCGAGCCGCGCAGCGAGCCGTGCGGCATCGAGCCGGTGGTAGCGGTACAGGATGGCCGAGCGCGCCAGCGCCGGCATCCGCTGCAGATAGACGGGGAGAATGAACAATTCATCCCAGAAGACGTGCCCGCGATATGCCTCGCCGTGAAGGCCACGTGCTGGAATTCCAACGTCCAGGTCCACCGAGTTGGGCGAAGCCGTTTGGAGAAGGTGGAATACGTGCAGCCGCAGCACCAGCTGATCCTGCGCCGCCAGCTCGCGGTGCGGGCCCGCGTCGATTTCCACATCGAACCGGCGCCACAGGCGCTCCCAGGCGGACCCCTGGCGCGCGCGCAACTCCGCGAAGCCGGGCGT
>JAEWMK010000008.1 GCA_023457235.1 Bacillota bacterium | reverse complement strand
CTCACTCCATCGTGCTTTGTAGTATATCTTCTCCTTAATTTAATCATAGCAAAAAGTGGTGTTTCCGAACATCATTTTCATTACTATTTGTGCCGCCAGCGATAGCGGAGGAATGGAGGTTAATATGTATCTTGATTACGCAGAGGATCAGGCAGAACGCAATCAACCAATGTACATGAAAGATTGGATTACGAAGTTGAATGCCTTTCTTCAATTTAATGATCGGGAAGTTCTGCAAAATGCTGGAAAGGTTTCAGCAAAAGTTGCCGAACAATTGGTATTACAGGAATATGAAGAGTTTAACAAAAATAGATTAGTGAAGAATGTTAATGATAGTGATTTCGACGAATTCATAAAGAAGAATCGTTTAAAATAATAAAATACGAGAGATTTCGGTCTAACCTGTTCGGAAAAGGGAGAGAAAAATAAATAACTTATCATCGAATTCATTTAGATAAGGAGAGTATATATGAGGAATATCATAGAAACATATGAATTTAAATTAAAATGTGCAAAATATCATTATAATCAAAGTTTGGAAGCGTCGCGCAACTTGACTAAAGACAATATTCATATTTTTATTAGTGAATTTTGTGCCATGATGATAGTATTAGAGAGTTGTATTGAAATTGCCCGTTCATGTGCTTACAAACAAAGTACGGTTGATGTAAAACACTTTGAAAAATCACTAAAAGAAGCTGATGAGGACGAGTTGCATTATATAGAACAATTTTTAGTAGCAAATCGAAAAGGCAACGTCTTTAAGATTATAGATAACAAAGAAATACAAATCATTCCCATACCTAGAAAACATGAAAGTGGGGCATATGAAAAGCGCAATGTAGTGAATTATATGAGGCAAGTCATGATATTCGCCGAAAACCTTATAAATGAGTATATGCAAATTTATACGAAAAGCGCATCTCACTTTGATCAATCATGGCGAACAATAGATATGTATGAAGCTATATTTTTGTGCAAGGAGTGTGGGTCGTCAGTTACCCATCTTTTACGACATATTGGAAATTTAAGTGATATATCATTGGAGGTAAAGGAGCCCTTTATTTCTTCACGGTGGAATTATGTTTATGGGCACGAATTGATACGAGCAGCCCTTTTACCATGGCACGGGGTAGACGAAGTAACAGAAAATGAAATTATTGTATCTATTGAAGCTCTTGATTATGACGTAAAAAAAGAACCAGCTCTTGGATGCTGCGGCCCTGATTCCTCAGAATTTAATATATACTGTAGAAATGGACATGCTGTAGGAAAAGAGGCCGCAGATTGCTGGATGCCTCATTTCATACGATTACCTTTAGATAAAGTTACAAGAGATGAATCGATATAGCTCTTGGATGGTTTATCTAAAATAAGCAGGACCGCTTATTTAATTTTGAAAAAAATGCATAATAGCATAGTGCGGGGAATCTTATCATAAGTAAATAGGATTTCATATTGAAAATAGTTACATAACCTTTCCTTAAAGTGTGGAAGGTACTGTTTCAATTTGTTGATGGCATCCTTAATTTTTGCTTTGTACTAGGGCTTGTATAAAAGCGCCGATGGTTTGAAGCCAGCTGCCAACAAAATTAATTTTTTGTCCATTTTCCCCACGTTGCTCGATATTCCCCGCTATAGCTTGTAGAGAGTTTCCAATCATTTGAAGAAGTGATGCGTAAATATTTAATAGTTCATTAAAAGATATCTTATTAGCATTTAATAAATCGGGTAAAGACACGGCACTTCCAAGAGCTTGAAGTAAATTACCTTTTATATTTAATTCTGATTTTGTATTTTCGTTATACGGAAGTAGTAGTCCCGCAATTGAGGTAGAGTTCCCAATCGCTTGTATCTGGTTTCCGAACTTACCTAAAGTGACTTCCTTTTCACTATCAGCAATTAAAGCATTTCCCGTTGCTTGCATTACATTCCCTAATAATGATAAATTGGTTTGCATCGTTTCATTTATATTTAGGGAAGGGGTGCTACTTATAGCAGAAAGAAGCGTACCAAGGGCTTGCTCCCACGAACCAAATAATGCTTTAAGATCACTGTCCATATTTACCCTTTCCTTAACGTTTTTTGAATATTATACGCAGATGAATGTGATTGGGTTATAGACATAAAATGCCCCCAGTTGTTGGCTCCTTCCATTAAAGCATCAAATACCTTTACCCTTAATATGCTTCTTAATCCTAAGAAGACTACCAAGTTCATTTAACGCAATCGCAGTTAATATAATAGCTATGCCAAACCACTGAAGCGGCGTTACCACTTCTGCCAAAATAAGGCTGGCTGAAAGGATCGCAACCGGTAATTCAATCGATGATAAGATATTAGTGATTCCACCTGAAACCAATGGTGCGCCCACTGCGAAAAATAGTGGAGGAATGACTGCTCCAAAGAGAGAAACACCAATCGCAGACGTTAATAAGTTTACCTCCAATGGTAATACTGATGGAATGTCACGCATGAAAACGATAAGTATTAAAATAGTTGACCCAGTTGACATTAAAGAAGTCCGGGTCCATGGGTCTACCTTTACAGCAACTTTTCCGCTGAAAAAAATAAATCCGGAATAGGAGAAGGCGGATAAAATGCCAAAAAGGAAACCTTTAAAAGGTAGTCCCTGTACATCGCCATTTAAAATATTAGATGCAAAAAAGACCCCAATCAATATTAAAATAATGGACAATAAGGTTACAGGGGCAGGTTTTATTTTGCTGAAAATCCATTCTAAAATAATTCCGATCCAAACGAATTGAAACATTAAAATGATGGTCAATGACGCTGGCAGATATTGTAGTGAACCATAATAAAAAATACCTGTTAAGCCGATAAAACAACCGGTTATCATAATTCGAGGAACATTCCTCTTATTGAGTCCTTTAAAGCTGGAACGCTTTATTAGAGTGATAGACCATAATAAAAATGAAGAAATAATCACTTGAAGGATCGTAATTTGGCCAAGTGAGTAGCCGTTGCTAAACCCCAATTTAGCAAATATCGGTGTAAAGCCAAAACATCCAGCACCTAGTAATACAAATAAAATACCTTTATTAAACTTCATTATGAAGCCTCCTTGATGCTCAAAACTATCAGACTATTATATCATAAAAAGAAAATTTTCCATTCTGAAGTGGGTCAGAGTTCCCGACCCCCTGTTCAAAATATAGGAAAATTTAAAAATATATTAATATAATAATTTACGTGTTATAATCAACTAGTCGTAATTATGACTGTGTTAAAACACATTAATTTTTGTAAGGGCTTTCCTTCTTTTGCTGTAATTCTATTGGTAAATAACCTAAAGGAGATGAATCTATGGATTGGTTTGGTAGTATACTAGGAGAAATAAATACGATTTTATATTCGTATGTATTAATTATATTGTTAGTGGGAGCGGGTTTATTTTTTACATTTAAAACAAAGTTTATTCAATTTCGTTTAATCCCGGAAATGTTTAAACTTATTGCAGAAAAAGCACCAACAGATAAGTCGGGAAAAAAAGGGATATCTTCGTTTCAGGCCTTTACAATCTCAGCTGCTTCTCGTATTGGGACTGGTAATATTGCTGGGGTTGCGACGGCAATTGCGCTAGGAGGTCCTGGTGCTGTATTTTGGATGTGGATGATTGCGCTAATTGGGGGTGCATCCGCACTGGTTGAAAGTACATTAGCACAAGTATATAAAGTCAAAGACCACAATACTGGAATGTTTCGTGGTGGTCCCGCTTATTACATGGAAAAGGGTTTAAATAAAAAGTGGATGGCTATTCTTTTTGCTGTCGTTATTACACTTACTTATGGTTTTGTTTTTAACGCAGTACAAGCAAATACGATTTCCATTGCTTTTGAAGAAAGCTTTGGCACTAATCGTGTTGTTGTAGGTGTAATAATGGCTGCTTTAACAGGAATTATTGTCTTTGGTGGATTAAAGCGAATTGTAAGTTTCACTCAAATCATTGTTCCGGTTATGGCAATTTTGTATATTGCAGTTGCACTTTTGGTTGTAATCCTAAATATTTCAGAGCTTCCGAGTGTGCTTGTCCTTATCATAAAATCTGCCTTTGGATTGCAGGAGGCTTTTGCGGGAATGTTAGGGGCAGCAATCATGAATGGGATTAAACGTGGTTTATTCTCCAATGAAGCGGGGATGGGTTCTGCACCTAATGCTGCAGCAACAGCATCTGTTTCTCACCCGGTGAAGCAAGGCTTAATTCAAACACTAGGTGTATTTATTGATACATTACTAGTTTGTACGGCAACTGCTGCAATCGTATTATTAAGTGATGCCTATCTTCAATCCAACGCTGTTTCCGTAAATTTAACTCAAGCCTCCTTAGTTGGAAATCTAGGTGATTGGGCAGGGAGCTTTTTAGCAATAACTATATTTATGTTTGCCTTTAGTACAGTTATTGGTAACTACTACTATGGTGAATCAAATATTGGATTTATTAAAGAATCAAAAAATGGCTTATTTGTATTCCGTATTCTTGCCGTCCTTTTTGTTATGTTTGGTTCAGTTGCAAAAGTACAAGTGGTATGGGATTTAGCGGATCTATTTATGGCCATTATGGCAATCATAAACTTAATCGCCATTCTGCAGCTTTGGAAGGTAGCGAAACCAGTTATTGACGATTATTTAACCCAACGTAAGCAAGGTAAAGACCCAGTGTTCTATAAGAAAAACGTACCTAATATCGGTGATGTTGAATGTTGGGGAGAAGATGAAGAAACAGAAGAAAGCAAAGCCGTTTAATTGGATAAATCAAAGTGGAAGAGATGTTACCTTTATTGGGTCATCTCTTTCGTGCCGTAAAGAGGGGTGTGCGGGATGTTAAAGGAAATTACAGAGGAAGCAAAAACATATACGAAGCAAGGGAAACCAGCATCTTACATTCCAGTATTAGCGCTTCAATCTGCAGAGCAATTTGCAGTATGTATAATAGACGAAAATGGAAATTGCTTTGAGACCGGAAATTTAGATGCACAGTTTACACTGCAAAGCATTTCAAAGGTTATAAGTTTTATGGTTGCTTGTGAATATCACGGATTGCAATTTGTTCTTAATAACGTAGATGTAGAACCAACAGGGGATCCCTTTAATTCAATTATTCGTCTGGAAAGCACTGCACCGGGGAAACCATTTAATCCAATGATTAATGCAGGTGCTATTACGGTAGCCTCGATGTTGCCTGGAGAAACAGCGAAGGATCGAATAAATTATGTTGTTGATTTTTTAAATCGTATGACAGGCAGTCCTCATCAAATAAATGAAGAAGTTTACCGTTCTGAAATTGAAACAACCCATCGGAATCGAGCAATCGCTCATTATTTAAAAGCAAATGATTATTTGCTTTGTGATGTAGAGGAAGCGTTAGAGACTTATATTCGTTTATGTTCGCTCGAGGTTTCTACAATGGATCTTGCAAAGATAGGACTTATGCTGGCGGGAAATGGTGTGTATCCATTAACAAATGAAAAGTTTATAACACGAAAAACAGCGAAAGTAACAAAAGCTTTAATGACAACTTGTGGGCTTTACAATGCATCAGGAAAGTTTGCTGCGTCCATTGGTATTCCAATGAAAAGTGGTGTATCTGGCGGTGTTTTATGTACTGTACCCTATGGCCAAGTAGAGCAACTTGAAGGGAAGTTAGGTATTGGCGTCTTTAGCCCGGGAATCGATGATGTCGGTAATAGTATAGCTGGCATGAAATTTATTGAAAGACTTTCGCAGACTTATGATTTAAGTATTTTTTAATATGTAAAGCCACTAAGTGGCCAGAGTGGGCCAGAGTTCCCGACCCTCTGTCCCATGATAGAGCCTTATAAATACAAATATATTCCAAATGCTTTTGAAGATGGTTAAAATAGAAGGTAGGATATTGCAATAAAAACCTATAAAGCGGGTGAAATCATTAGTATGAAGCAACTTTATATAAAGCAAAAGGTTTTCAGTCTAGGTGGCAAATTCACGGTAAAGGATCAAGAGGAGAAGGATGTTTATTATGTGGAAGGTAGTTTTATGCAAATTCCAAAGACTTTCTCCATTAAAAATACAGCAAGAGATGAAGTTGCACTTATTACAAAAAAGGTGTTCAGCTTTTTGCCGAAGTTTTTTGTTGAGGTGAATGGTCGAGAGGTGTTAACGATTAAGAAAGAGTTTTCTTTCTTTAAAGCGCGTTATACGATTGATGCGGCGGGCATTGAAGTGCATGGCAATTGGTGGGATATGGATTTTCAGGTATTACAGCATGGCGAGGTTATTGGTCAAGTGAGCAAGAAGTGGTTCACTTGGGGTGACAGCTACAAGGTTGAAATATTGAGTGAAGAGATGGAAGCTATCATTATTGCGCTTGTTGTTGCAATTGATTGTGTGAAGGCAGACCAAGCAGCTGCTTCCTCGACAGCACCGACTTAATACTCAAGCTGATTGTATAAACGAAAAAGCTATTTCGATTGTAGGGCATTGATATATTTATAGGTTCCTTCTATACAAAAACCCGTAACACAAAGGGAATTCCGCGAATACCTTGTAAAGGAGTAAATTTGAGGAGGAAATCTAATGCAATCGAACATTTATCAAAATCAAAACAATTCCTATTATTTACAAAGGGATATGAATTTCCATGACCAGTGCCAAAAAAATTTATTTCAGCTAATTCAAGTTGAATTAAACGATGGTTCAGTTTATCAGGGCATCCTTCACAGCTTTGATCAGGATAAAATGTATCTCCTTATGCCACAGACGGATCAATCCCAAATGCCAATGAACATGGAAGGTGCAAGTAATGAAAGCAGACAATTTTTCTTCCCCTTCTTTGGACCATTTGGATTATTTGGCTTCCCTTTCTTTGGAATAAGAAGATTTGGACCATTTTTCCCGTTCTTTATCTAAATATAAATTTGAAAAAAGGCCTACAGGAGACTGTAAGCCTTTTTTAAAAAAAACGCTATTTTGTACTTAAAAAAATTCTACTATCCAAAATTCCCTGATATTTCATAAGTATATTTAGATGTTGAATCATAACAGTATAAAGCCCGGGATCAATATACTCTGAGTACTGAAACTCGGGCGTTGAGTCATTTTGTAACATGGAATTTTTTTGCAAAAGTACTTTTATATTTTTAAAACCAACCTGTTCAAATAAAACAATCCAATCTGTCTCACTCATGACGGAATCTAACCCATAAAATTGCTTAATTTCCTTCTCATTCGAAGGATTAAGCGGTTTATTGATGGTAAGCTCAATTGCAATAAAGCGTCCGCCATTCTTTAATAATCGAAATATTTCTTTAAGAGCCCTAGGTTTATTTACAAAAGAAAGAACGGATTCAGAAAGAATAAAGTCGAATGTACGGTCTTTCAGAGGAAAATCTTCTATCGAGCCTTGTATAACCTCTACTGGTAATTGGTATTGGATCATTCTGCTTTTGGCTTTTTCTATCATGATTGGATTGATATCCATTGCAGTTACTTTTGCCCTGTATTGTGCAGCTAAATAGGCAGCAGTTTGGCCAGTTCCGCAGCCTACGTCCAAAATATGAGAATTGCTATTTATCTTCTCACCATTAAAAATTTCCTTGGTCAGATTAAGGCCGCCTGGGTGTGCACCACCAACACCCATTTTGGATAAAAACTCCAAATATGTCGAAAAGCTAATGAGAACCACCTTCTTTATTTATGGTATTTGCTATTTGCATAATATGAAAATAAAAAATGTTGGTTCCCTATTTATATAAGGGGAAGTTGGATAACCTAGTGGTACGGAGCAAATTTAGATTTTTATATTTTTGAATAAGCCATCCAATAGAAGCTTCCAACAAAAAGTGCACCGCAAACTGCATTTCCAAGAAAAACTGCTATGAAGTTTAAAGTACTGTGATAGAATAAATAATACAAAAAAATACTTGGGGGGAATTTACATGAAAAACTTAGGATCTATGGAGGAATTTGAGCAATTTAAAAATGAAGGGAAGCATATATTTGTTTTTTCAGCTGACTGGTGTCCTGATTGCAGGTTTGCTGATATGTTCTTACCGGAAATAGAGTCAAAGTTTAATGATTATACTTTTGTTCACGTAGATCGTGACGAATTTATTGACCTATGCCAGCAGCTTGATATATATGGAATTCCAAGCTTTGTTGCTTTTGAGAATGGTAAGGAATTGGGTCGTTTTGTTAGCAAAGACCGCAAAACACAAGAAGAAATCGAAAACTTCATTAACGGATTAAAATAAGGCGGACAATTAATGACCAAAACAATCGTACAGAAACTTAACCTGCAAAAATATGAAAAAGTAGCGGTTTTACATATGCCGGATGGTGCAAATTATCTTGCAGAGTTGGAAGAGTATGATACAGAGTTAAAGGCTCAATCCTACGATCTAATTTTTGCTTTTGTTTTAACACTCGAATCTTTAAGACAACTTGCAAATGAAATTATAGAAAAAAGTTATTTAAATCCAAATGGCTATATTTATTTTGCTTATCCGAAAAAAGGGAATAAAGTTTATCCTACTTTTATTCATCGTGATGAGTTACTACCTGGATTAGGTGCAAATGAGGATGGTTATATTGGACAGAGTAATATTAAATTTGCCCGGATGGTAGGATTGGATGATATTTTTACAATTGTAGGGCTAAAAGAAGACGCCCGCAACAAAAATCGTACATCCAATAAAGCGAGCCAATGTGTGGATGATTACATTGACATGATCCCGGCTGTTGAAAACGACTTGCAACAGAGCCCGGAACTACTTACTTTCTACCAGTCACTCACACCAGGTTATCAAAAGGATTGGGCGCGTTACATATACAGTGCAAAACAAGAGGCAACAAAGGCCAAACGTCGTGAGGAAATGAAGATGATTCTTGGAGCGGGTTATAAAACACGGGATTTATATATGAGGGATAACAAATAATCGAGACCAGTTCATTGATGAACTGGTCCTTAGTATATTTGCCATTTATTAATGAAGAACACAACGTGCTTGGAAGTGAAAATAAATATGAAGTACGGAAAAATTGTACGTGGTCGATTGGATAGGAAGATAAACAGGTTTATTGCTGAGGTTTTTATTGATGGGATAAAAGAACAAGTACATATAAAAAATACCGGTCGCTTAAAAGAACTGCTAGTGCTAGGTGCAGAAGTTCTGTTGGAACTAAGTAATAATCCTAACAGGAAAATGAGATTTTCGTTAATTGCAGTAGCTAAAAATGGCAGTTGGGTTAATATTGATTCCCAGGCTCCGATTGCAGTCGCATTTGAGGCACTTAAGGCGGGGAAATTGACGGAGTTTGGTGGTTTGGTTGAGTTGGTAAAGAGGGAGGTTACTTATGGTGATTCCCGGTTTGATCTTTATTTTGAAAAGGGGAGCGAAAAGGGATTTATTGAAGTAAAAGGTGTAACCCTTGAGGAAAATGGAGTGGCTATGTTTCCGGATGCACCGACCGCCAGGGGAACAAAACATGTATTGGAATTGGCCCAGGCTGCCCATGAAGGGTATACAACTGCCATTCTGTTTATAATACAAATGAAAGGTTGCCGCGCCTTCTCGCCTCATAGGGAAATGGATGCTGCATTTGCAGACGCCTTGTTGGAAGCATCGAGGCAAGGAGTGCAGATTCTGGCCTATGATTCAATTGTCAAAGAGGATGAATTGGTTCTTGGTGAGAAATTGCCGATTAACCTTTCTTGATCAGGGTAGGGAATGGATTTGGTTCGGACAGAAAAACGTGAAAACGTAAATAGAGTCCGAAGTTGGTGTAAGTTCGGACAAAAGAAGTGGCAAAGCCCAAAAAGAGTCCGAAGTTGGTGTAAGTTCGGACAGAGGAAGCAGCAAAGCCAAAATATTGTCCGAAAACGAGGTAGGTTCGGACAGAAGAAGCATAAATGGCAAAATTGTGTCCGAACACCCACCTCAGGTCTCCCTTCAGAATCTTTATTTATAATACGTATCACTTGTATTACCGAGGGCAGTGAAGTTTTTCTTCAAAGCCCTGCAAATTGTCTTTTTACTTAGATCCGCTTTGCACCAATCAAAAATGCTTTGAGTTGTAATCTTCCTATCAGGAAAAAGAAATTTAAATTCCTTAACATTACGCAACACGGCGCCTTCAATATCTTCTTCATATCCGCATTTCCAACAAACACATTTCCTTCCCGCAACAGCAACTGAAAGTGATTTGCACTGTAAACATGTAATTCCCTTTTGTAGTTCCCCATATTCATATTTAGGCAATACAGCAAATCGATTTTTTGTTTGGTGTAATGAGAGTAATTTTTGGGCTAGTTTCATGTGCCCTTCATTTAACGTTGATGGTGTATTATTTAAATTCCTTATAAATCTATTCACTTGAGTTGGTAGAATTATGGGTAGGTTCATTGGGGCTTGATACAACGTGAATTCGGGATTGATAAAAACAACAGAAGCCTCTACAAGATAATTTAGTTTATGGATTTGGAGTAATTGGCGGAAATGAGTTGTACATTTATTCAGTTGGGTAATTGGATTATTATATTCGCGACGAGAATTCAAAGAAAGTAGCTTGTCCGATTCGAAATAGCAATCACCTTCGAAATTTTTTACATCTACTAATTGAATAACTCCCTGGGAAATAATCATGGAATCAATTTGGAAGGTGGAATTGTTTGTTTCGAGGAGTAGGTCGTTTAGAATGTACCTTTCTTCCTGAAGATTTTTTGCCAGGAGGTCAAATTTCACTTCGCCTTCATAGCCTTTTTCGAGGTTTAAATAGCGATACTTGTCTTTGTCGGTCAATTCCATTCTTGAGCTGAGGTAGCGCATTGCCAATAATTCATCTGATTCAGTTCGTTCTTTAAGTAACATAGGCCACTTCCTTTCTTGAAGATATACACTTATTTTATAAAAAATAAAAGAGTCTTGTCTATAAACATTCGAAAGATTGCGTCAACTTACAACAAAAAATCCCCACAAAGACATATTTCCAAGAATATTGGAGAATTATCTCTAAGTACTATATATTCAAAGGAGTGCCTATAATCTTAGAAGATATGGATGGTGAATATGCAGCAAACAAAAAGTATTTTAAAGGTAACGTCAAAATTTGAGAAGACTTATAGAGCCGGTTATCCCCTTATTCTTAAAGAAGCGGTTTATAACATAGAAACCCTCACAAAAGAAGGGATGCTTGTTCAGCTTGTTGATGAAAAGAATCAATTTATTGGATTTGGGTATTATGGTAAACAAAATAAGGGCTATGGCTGGATTCTAACTCATGATAAAAATGAAAAGATAGATCAGGTGTTTTTTGAAAAGAAACTGCAAACAGCGTTAAATAAAAGAAAACAATTATTTAACAATAAAGAAACGAATGCATTCCGAGTTTTTAACGCTGAAGGTGATGGCATTGGCGGTCTAACGATCGATTACTTTGATGGCTATTATTTAATTAATTGGTATAGCGAAGGAATTTATGCGTTTTATGATTACATTATTGATTCACTAAAACAGGTAGTTGACTATAAAGCTATTTACCAGAAAAAACGCTTTGACCTTGGTGGACAATACATTGAGGAAGATGGATTTGTAGATGGAGAAAGAGGACAATTCCCAATTATAGTTAAAGAAAATGGCGTTAATTTGGCTGTATATCTAAATGAGGGGGCCATGGTGGGGGTCTTCCTGGATCAGCGGGATGTAAGAAAAAACATTCTTGATAAATATGCAAAGGGCAAAACAGTCTTAAATACATTTTCATATACAGGAGTATTTTCTGTTTTTGCGGCATTAGGTGGGGCTGTTAAGACAACAAGTGTAGATCTTGCTAACCGTAGCCGGGCTAAAACAATGGAACAGTTTAGTGTAAATGGAATAGATTATGAAAGTCATGATATTATTGTTGAAGATGTGTTCCAATATTTTAAATATGCTGTGAAGAAAAAGAAAGCCTTTGACCTAGTTATTCTTGATCCGCCTAGTTTCGCAAGGTCAAAGAAATACACATTCAGTGCATCGAAAGACTACAAAAATCTTCTCAAAGAAGCGATTTCCATCACTGCGGTCAATGGGGTAAT
The DNA here is from genome assembly GCA_023457235.1 of Bacillota bacterium. GTDB lineage: Bacteria > Bacillota > Bacilli > Bacillales > Bacillaceae_J > Schinkia. Next base: position 9,367 of record JAEWMK010000008.1, on the reverse strand, counting down.
TGTCGCATCAACGAATTGCGCTACTTTTGATATGAAAAAGTTTAAAGGCTTCATTGATCAGGCATTTAAGGAATCAAACGAAAAATATACCATAAAGGAAGAATACTCACTGCCTTCTGATTTTGCAACTACAAAGGAATATAAAGAAGGAAATTATTTAAAAGTGGTGTTTATTCAAAAAGGATAGACTTGCGGCTGCCGCAAGTCTATTTTTTTGCCTAACTCTTGACACTATGCAAGACATCTACATTAGTAGGGTTTGAAATGGTCTGTTTTACAACACAATAACGTTCGGTTAAACGCAGTAATGTTGCTACTTGCTCTTCAGAAGCATCAGTATCTAGATCAAAGTTAAGTCGAATGGATGAAAAGCCAACGGGAGCCTCTTTAGAAACGCCTAACGTTCCTCGGAAATCTAAGTCTCCTTCTGCACTGATTGTGCCGCCACGTAGTTCAATTTCGAGTGCAGTTGCCACAGCTTTAAGAGTAACCCCTGCGCAAGCAACTAATGCCTCAAGAAGCATATCCCCGGAACAAGCAGCTAAGCCATTTCCCCCTGTTGCTGGGTGGAGCCCCGCTTCAACAAGTGCTTTTCCAGTATCAACACGGCATGTAACTCCCTCACCAATTTGTCCTTGTGCACGTAATGTAATCATCGCATCCTCGGGATTCACACGGTATTTCTCCTTAAGTGGTGCTTGAAGACTGCGTAATTCTTCACTTTTCATAGAATATCCCTCACTTTTTTCTTTTATAATTATAAAATCCTATCTTTTTAGTATGTTATAAATAGTAGCATAACAAATATATATTTGTCCAAATAATTAATCAATTCATAAAATTAAAGAAATTACTAAACTACAAGTCGGGATAGTAAGAAGTATGAATATTCCTAATTGATTTTTATATTGACAATCTATTACTCTCCTGCAATAATAAAACTCAAGTAAATACTGGTACCTTTAATTCAGTCCCGTGAGGCTGACAAGGACAGCGGAAATCCATGGAGGAACTATGGTCTTTTATAACTATGCCCATATTTCCCCATGCACAAAGAGGCTTCCTGTCAGTAATGGCAGGAAGCCTCTTTTATTTTTCTCTGTATGATTTTCTTGAACCAATCCGGTACCAGTTTTAGATTTTAACCAATTCTAAAACAGGAGGAATTTCAGTATGGAAAAAAACAAGTTGGATTTAGACTTCTCATTGCAGGCGGTGCCACAAAAACATCGCAGCGGTTTTTGGAGAATGCTTGTAGTTATGCTCGGATTTACATTTTTCTCAGCCAGCATGTTGTCTGGAGGAACATTAGGTTTGGGTTTATCAATGCCTCAATTCATCGCTATCGTTTTAGCGGGTAATTTAATTCTTGGTGCGTATACAGGAACACTTGCTTATATCTCTGCAAAAACAGGTTTATCGACTCATCTATTAGCACGTTATGCTTTTGGAGAAAAAGGCTCTTACTTACCATCATTTTTACTAGGCGCGACACAAGTTGGCTGGTTTGGTGTTGGTGTAGCAATGTTTGCAGTCCCAGTCCAAAAGGTAACAGGAATGGATGCGAATGTGTTAGTTATGATTGCAGGCTTATTGATGACAGGAACGGCTTTTTTTGGAATGAAGGCTTTAACAATTTTGAGTTTTATCGCAGTACCAGCAATTGTTGCACTTGGCGGTTTTTCAGCGTTAGAGGCTGTTGATACAGTGGGAGGAATCCAATCACTAATGGAGTATCAACCAACGGAAACAATTAGTATGGCAGCAGCTCTAACAATTTGTGTCGGATCATTTATTAGCGGTGGAACCTTAACACCTGATTTTACAAGATTCGCTAATACAAAAAGAAATGCAGTGATAACAACAGTCATCGCGTTTTTTATCGGAAACTCATTAATGTTCTTGTTTGGAGCAATTGGTGCAATTGTAACAGGACAGTCCGATATTTCAGAAGTGATGTTTTTACAAGGATTAATCATCCCGGCGATTATTGTTCTAGGCTTAAATATTTGGACTACAAATGATAATGCGATCTATGCGTCAGGCTTAGGCTTTTCAAATATTACGAAAATCAAAAAAAGTAAGATCGTTATATTCAACGGAATCGTCGGAACAATATTGGCAATGTGGTTATACAACAATTTTGTAGGCTTCTTAACAGTATTAGGATCAACACTCCCACCAATTGGGGCCATTATTATTGCAGACTACTTTATTTTAAACCGTGGGAAATATAAAAATTTCGCCGAAATGAAATTTAATGCGATTAATTGGAATGCCATTATAGCATGGGTAGCTGGAACAGCTTCAGCCGAGTTTATCCCGGGTATACCACCATTAAATGGACTAATTGGTGCAGCGCTTGTCCATGTTGTTCTTACTCTCATAGTACAAAAAATAGCGGAGTCAAAATCAGCAGCAATTGAAGTAAAAGCAACTATTAACATGAAAAAGGTGACGGAATCATGATTATTCAAAATGCCAAATTGAGAAATAAAGACGGCCTTTGGGAAATTCAAATTGAGGCGGGGAAAATTAAAAGGGTTGTACCGCAAACCTTTGAACAACCTAGCAGTCAAGACCAACAAATCATTGATGTCCATGGCTGCTTAGTCCTGCCGCCATTTATTGAACCACATATTCATTTAGATACAACGTTAACGGCCGGAGAACCAAACTGGAATGAAAGTGGTACTCTATTTGAAGGGATTCAAAGATGGGCAGAAAGAAAAGAACTGCTTACTTTAGAGGATGTAAAAACAAGAGCAAAAACAGCACTAAAATGGCAAATTGCTCAAGGTATCCAGTATGTCCGCACACATGTTGATGTAACGGATCCCGATCTAACAGCTTTAAAGGCGATGTTAGAGGTAAAAGAAGAAATGTCCTGCTACGTCGACCTACAAGTTGTTGCTTTTCCTCAGGAAGGAATTCTCTCCTATCCTAATGGCAAGGAACTACTAGAAGAGGCGCTCAAGATGGGGGCTGATGTGGTCGGTGGTATTCCACACTTTGAATTTACGAGAGAGTATGGGGTAGATTCATTAAGAGCCGCTTTTGAATTGGCGGAAAAATATGACCGTCTTGTCGATATCCATTGTGACGAAATTGATGATGAACAATCACGTTTCATTGAAGTAGTTGCAGCGGAGGCTTATCGTCTTGGAATCGGTGAACGTGTAACAGCAAGCCACACAACGGCGATGCATTCTTATAATGATGCTTACACTTCTAAATTATTTAGACTATTAAAATTATCAAATATAAATTTTGTCGCAAACCCGCTAGTAAATATTCATCTACAAGGACGTTTTGATACGTATCCAAAACGAAGAGGAATTACAAGAGTGAAGGAGCTGCAAGAAGCAGGAATTAATGTCTGCTTCGGCCATGATGATATTTTTGACCCATGGTATCCGCTAGGAACAGGCAACATGCTTCAAGTATTGCATATGGGAATTCATATCACACAATTAATGGGTTATGAGCAAATTAAAAATTCCATTGATCTTATTACGAAAAATAGTGCAAAGACACTGCACATTGAAAATATGTATGGCATCGAAGAAGGAAAACCGGGTAATCTCATTGTTTTGGAAGCAGAAAATGAATATGAAGCTATTCGAAAGCAAGCGGCGGTTCTTTATTCCATTCGAAATGGCGAGGTAATTGCAGAAACGAAGCCTAGAGAAACAAGCATTACACTCGGGGAGTCAAAAGAAAAGATCACATTTAATAAGTAAAAAATAGCAATACACGTGAGGAAGCAGAAGAAAACTTTTGCTTCCTTTTTTGGCATATTAATCACATATTTGGAAACTATAAGTATATTGAATATTAAATGCCTATAACTGGGGGTACTATGGTTGGAAATCGCGAATGTATTTACTGTCATTGCCTTTGTTTTTTGTGCATTGATATTGTTGGTATTAATTATTACTGTTATTAATTTGTATTTTATCGATCAGAGACAAAAGCAGCATCCGGTGCTCAGGAATTACCCGGTGGTCGGACGTGCCAGGTACTTTCTTGAAACGATTGGGCCAGAATTGCGTCAGTATTTATTTAATAACGACAATGAAGGGAAGCCCCTTTCCCGAGACCAATACGAGCATATAGTCAAAAAAGCAAAGTACAAGCGGGATGTGATTGGTTTTGGTTCCAAACGGGACTTTGAAGAAGCGGGGTATTATATAAGAAACTCTATGTTCCCGAAAATAACGGAAGAGTTAAAAATGGATCGGGAGACGAAGGTGACAACCAATCGCTATTTATTAGTGAAGGAACCTTTATTTACACGCAGAAAGGAACATTTGGACCAAGATGAATCAATTGCCTATTTGTTGGATGACAGCGATGCTATTGTGATTGGCCCAAATGTGAAGCACCCTTTTATAGTAAAAGGTCAGATTGGTATGTCAGCGATGAGCTATGGATCCTTGGGTGAACGAGCTGTTACTGCCCTTTCCGAAGGGTTGGGGATGGCAAAGGGGACATGGATGAATACAGGCGAAGGCGGTCTATCTGAATACCACCTAAAAGGTGGAGTTGATATCATTATGCAAATTGGACCTGGTTTATTCGGTGTCCGTGATAAAGCGGGAAACTTTAGTTGGGATGCTTTATTAGAAAAAAGCAAAATTCCTGAAATTAAGGCATTTGAGCTTAAATTAGCACAAGGAGCTAAGGCTCGAGGCGGCCATATCGATGCTGAGAAAGAGACAGAGGAAATTGCAAAAATTCGTATGGTTGAACCATTTAAATCCATTGATAGTCCAAACCGTTTTGTTGAATTTACAGATTTTCCGTCTTTGTTTGATTTTGTTGAGAGGATCCGTGAGCATACAGGAAAGCCGGTTGGAATTAAAGTTGTAATTGGAAGCCGTCATGAAGCTGATGAGTTGGCAAAACAAATGAAACTTACCGGAAAAGGACCGGACTTTATAACGGTTGATGGTGGTGAAGGCGGAACAGGTGCTACTTATCAAGAATTAGCTGATAGCGTGGGGTTGCCGATCAAATCTGCGTTGCCACTATTGGATCACGCTTTATTACAACATGGTGTTCGTGACCGTATCAAAATTATCGCGTCAGGGAAGCTGTTTTCTCCAGACCGCGTAGCTGTTGCCCTTGCGATGGGAGCCGACCTTGTGAATATCGCCAGAGGGTTTATGATCACGGTTGGTTGTATTCAAGCACTTAAATGCCACTCAAATGCTTGTCCTGTTGGTGTTACTACTACGGATCCTTTCTTGCAAAAAGCACTGGTTATTGATGAGAAAAAACATCGAACAGCAAATTACGTAATTGCAATGCGGGAAGGACTGTATCGTTTGGCTGCCGCTGCAGGGTTGGATTCCCCTGTACATTTCAGAAGCGAACATGTCGTTTATAAAGATGATAAAGGCAAGACGTGGTCACTTGAAGACATCTATCAAATGATTGTTAAAGAAGATGTGGCAAAATAATAAAAATATTGTAACATATTAAGGTTGAAGGATAATTAAGAATCTGATAAGATAAAGTCAAATAAAAAAGACTATATGTAACTGGCGAGACGCGGACGAACCGCGAGGGAGCATATAGTGTCGGAATGGCCGTTCGCCTGGGCTGAGGTAAGGGATTCTCCCTTACCTCTTTATGCTTTTAGGGGGGATAAATAGGATACTTAAGTAATTTTTAACTCAATGCGCATTTGAATTTGATGTCGATATTTTCAGTTAATTAGTTTACTATTATCTTAGAGAATTTTTCGGGCAAAAAGGTCAAAGCTTTTCGCTTTATTAAACTATTATAATATAAAAATAGGAAAGAGGAGATTACGGTGAGCATAGTAACATTAGACAAGGTAAAACAAATCAAAACGTTAAATAACATCGCAGAAAGTGGGTTAAATGTATTTAACGAAAATTACACAATCAACAACGACAGTGAAAATCCGGATGCGATTCTTCTTCGCAGCTTTAATATGCATTCATTAGAGTTAGGCGACAACTTAAAGGCAATTGCTCGTGCAGGTGCTGGTGTGAACAATATTCCGATTGAAAGATGCACAGAGCGCGGAATCGTTGTTTTCAATACTCCTGGAGCAAATGCTAACGCAGTAAAAGAGCTTGTGTTAACTTCATTAATAGCTTCTTCACGTAATGTTTTTGCCGGTATTCAATGGACTAGGACTTTAGTGGATGAAGGTGACCAAATTCCTAAGCTAGTAGAGGCTGGAAAGAAGCAATTTGTTGGTAAAGAAATTAAAGGTAAAACTCTTGGCGTTATTGGCTTAGGTGCGATCGGTGCACTTGTAGCTAACGATGCTCTTGACTTAGACATGGATGTAATTGGTTATGACCCATATATTTCTGTTGATTTAGCTTGGAAGCTTTCTCGAAATGTAAAACGTGCAATGACACTTGAACAAGTATTTGCAAACGCTGATTATATTACTGTACACGTGCCAGTTGTTGAAAGCACTAAAGGCATGTTCAATGCAGAAGCATTTAAATTAATGAAGCCAGGTGTTCATATTTTGAACTTCTCTCGCGGTGAGCTTGTAAACGAAGCGGATATGGCTGACGCACTTGAAAGTGGTATCGTTGGAAAATACATTACGGACTTCCCAAATGAAAATGTATTGAAGATGAAAAATACAGTTTGCATTCCTCACCTTGGTGCATCTACTGAAGAATCTGAGGAGAACTGTGCAATTATGGCTGCACGACAAATGAAGGAATTCTTAGAAACTGGTAATATCAAAAACTCTGTGAATTTCCCTAATGCATACTTAGAATACACAGGAAAACGCCGTCTAGCTGTATTCCATAAAAATGTTCCAAACATGGTTGGTCAAATCACAAATGCAATTTCTAACTATAACTTGAACATTGCTGATATGGTGAATAGAAGTCGCGGCGATTACGCATATACAATGATCGATCTTGACGGTGAAGTAAATGGTGAAGTTCTTCCTGGTATTGAAGAAAAAATTGGCCAAATTGCCAATGTAGTAACAATTAACATTTTCTAAAAAATTTAGCCGCCTCTTTCCATTGAAAGAAGCGGCTTTATTTTTAATTAACTAAGAAAAATGTCAAAATCGCTCCGGCGGTAATGATGATGATACTAATTTTTATAGGAAGAGGAAGGGAATCATTATTGATTTTATTAATTTCCTCTTCCTTTTCATTGACAACCTTCCGATATTCCGGACTGCAGCAACCCATTAGGCAACATCGTTCCAATCTGAAATATCTTCTTCAAGCGGAAGATCGTTGGCCCGTGCTTTTTTAGCAGCATTAAAGAATAAGATTACGAGAATTGTAGTACCGATCACACCGCCAATCCATGAAATGTTCATCGATAATCCAAAGCCAATCTTTGCATTTAAGATATAGGTGATCACCATTAACAACATAAAGGTTCCTGGGATTAATGAAATCCAATAATTTTTCTTAGCAATGTACAGATACATCGCGCCAACAAAAAGGGCAATTACGGCAGTAGCTTGGTTAGCCCAGCTGAAATATCTCCATAGGAGATTGAAGTCAATTTGAGTTAGTACAACTGAAATTGCGAATAGTGGAATCGCAATCCATAAACGGCTTGAGAATTTCTTTTGTGCAATATTAAAGTATTCAGCAATAATCATCCGTGCACTACGGAATGCTGTATCTCCAGAGGTAATAGGTAATACGACAACACCAAGCACGGCAATCGTTCCGCCAATTGCACCGAGCATCATCGTAGATACTTCACTAACAATTAACCCAGGTCCACCTGCTGCAAGCATTTCATTCAAGCCACCATAGCCATCGAATAAACTCATCGCTGCAGCTGCCCAAATCATCGCAATAATACCTTCCGCGATCATCATGCCGTAGAAAATTTTACGGCCTTGTTTTTCTTTTTGTGTTGTACGTGAAATAATTGGTGTTTGTGTTGCATGGAATCCTGAAAGAGCTCCGCAAGTAATAGTAAAGAATAATAACGGGAATATTGGTGCATTATCAGGGTGGAAATTTGATAATGAAAGCTCCGGAATTGGTGCTCCTTTGACGATTAAACCGATACCAACACCTAAAGCACTAATTAAAAGAACAGCTCCAAAATATGGGTATAGGCGTCCGATAATTTTATCAACTGGCAATAATGTAGCTAAAATATAATATAGGAAAATAACTGCAATAATAATTCCAAGGGCAACCTTCCCGTTCATTAATACATGCAGTAAGCTTGCTGGTGTCGATACGAATACGGTACCAACTAATAAAAGAAGGAGAACAGCGAAGGCATTAACAACGTGCTTCATTGCCTTTCCTAAAAATTTGCTCGCAAGCTCAGGTAAATGAGCTCCACGGTTACGAATAGAAATCATTCCCGTTAAATAATCGTGGACTGCTCCGGCAAAAATACAACCAACCACGATCCAAATAAAGGCAACCGGTCCATAAAGGGCACCCATAATCGGTCCAAACACTGGCCCTGTTCCGGCGATATTTAATAACTGAATCAGTGAGTTTTTTGCAGTGCTCATCGGCACATAGTCGACGCCATCGTTATTAACGTAAGCCGGTGTTGCACGCTCTTCTTTGACCCCAAATACCTTTTCGATAAATTTCCCATAGGTAAAATAACCGACAATTAATAGGACAACACCTGCAAGAAATGTATACATTAATTTTCCCCCTTTACTGAATGAATACGTTTACAACTCTAAGTATAATAGACAAGTAGCCTTTTGGGGGAAATTGAGATTAACAGGTCAAATATTCATGTTAACATGCCTAAATAGGTAAATAAGATGCATTGTAATAAATTGGAATACATTTTGGTTAAATCTCGAGTTTCGTTCTTAATGCTTTGACATAATTCCGACTTACCGATAATAATTCATCTCTTCCTTCTACTTGTAATTGGTATGCTCCATTAAACCATGGGGTAAGTCGGGTTACATATTTTAAATTAACAAGATAGCCTTTATGGATCCGGAAAAAGTTGAAGACAGTTAATCTGTTTTCTAAGTCTTTAAGTGGTGACTTTACTTCAAATTCACCTGCTTTTGCTATAATTCTTGTTATCTTTTCATCTCTAAATATATAAAGAATATCTTTGGGTTCGAGGTAAAAAATTTCACCCTCTGCTTCAACAGCAAGCTTTCCGGTAGATTTTTCTTGGGCTTGGTCCAGTATAGGTTTACTTAATTTTCTTTCAATCCGCTCAATTGTTTCTTTTATTTGCTCCTCATCATACGGTTTTAATAAATAATCAAGGGCATCATACCGAAAGGCTTCCACAGCAAACTGCGGATACGCTGTCGCAAACACAATAAGCGGCGGTTTTTTTAGTCCAATTAATGCTTTAGCAACCTCAATTC
>JAEWMK010000007.1 GCA_023457235.1 Bacillota bacterium | reverse complement strand
CTGACATCTATACAGTAGGTGTTTTAACTCAATATAGCCGCTTGTATTGAATTCATACATAGGTATTGGTAGTGCTTGGGATTTGGATAGAAGAGATGGTGGTGTAACCGTATTGCCTCCATATATGGAGCAGGATGGCGGTCGATGGTACCGTGGAACAGCAAATGCGATCTTTCAAAATATGAATTTTATCGAGCACTACGATCCTGAACATGTGTTGATTTTATCAGGTGACCATATTTACAAGATGGATTATTCCAAAATGCTTGATTACCATATTAAAAGAGGCGCTGATGCGACTATTTCTGTTATTGAAGTACCTTGGGATGAAGCAAGTCGTTTTGGCATTATGAATACGAACGAGGATTTAGAAATCACTGAATTTGAGGAGAAGCCAGATCATCCAAAAAACAATTTAGCTTCGATGGGAATCTATATTTTTAAATGGGCAACATTACGAAACTATTTAGAAATGGATGATCGTAATTCAGACTCAAGCCATGACTTTGGGAAGGATATCATTCCTTTAATGCTTGAAGAAGGGCTTAAGCTTAATGCTTATCCTTTCAAAGGATATTGGAAGGATGTTGGTACAGTAAAAAGCCTATGGGAAGCTAATATGGATTTATTAGAAGAACAGCCGGAGCTTGATTTGAATGATTATAACTGGAGAATTTATTCCGTTAATCCAAATCAGCCTCCACAATATATTGCCCCAACAGCAACTGTCCATCAATCATTAGTCAATGAAGGCTGTATGGTAAATGGTACAGTGCAGCACTCTGTTTTATTCCCGGGTGTACATATTGGTGAGGGTACAATCGTGAAGGATTCCGTTGTTATGCCTGGGGCAAGAATTGGGGCTAGCTGCCGGATTGAAAATGCCATTATTGCAAGCGATATGGTGATTGAGGATGACCGTGTGATTTTACCGGAGAAGAAAGGCCAGGTTGTATTAGTAGCAGAAGAGAAAATTAGCTGTTAGAGGTGAAGATCCATTGAGTAATGAAATGTTAGGTTTAATTGATGCAACAACAAGCTTCGGCGATTTGAAAGAATTAACGATGATGCGCTCATTAGCAGCGGTTCCTTTTGGAGGACGTTATCGACTCATAGATTTCGCTTTATCAAATATGGTAAACTCAGGAATACAAAGTGTAGCGATTTTTCCGAAATACCAGTATCGTTCCTTAATGGACCATCTTGGTTCAGGGAAGGATTGGGATTTAAATAGAAAAAAAGACGGGCTCTTTTTCTTCCCGCCACCGTTCAATTCACAAAATGATCATTTAGCTTCTGTATTGCACTACATTAAATATCACAAAGATTATTTATATCGTAGTACACAGGAGTATGCTGTAGTAGCCGGAAGTAATACGATTTGCAATCTTGACTTTAATGATGTTTTAAATCGTCATATTGAAACTGGTGCGGACATTACTGAGGTTAGTAAAAATGGTGATCCGCTTGATATGTATATTCTTAAAAAGACGTTGCTTCTGGATATAATGGATGCGACTTATGATGAGTCACGGTACAGTCGTTATGGTCTTTGTGATGTGATTGAAAAATTCCCGCAAAAACTAACATGCCATAGTTATGAATATGACGGTTATGCAGTAACCATTAATTCTATAACAGACTATTATCGATATAGTCTTGAATTATTAAAGCCGGAAATTATGGGTCATTTATTTTCACCTAAACGACCAATTTATACAAAGGTTAAGGATGAACCACCAACAAGATACAGCAAGAATGCGGTTGTAAAAAATGCTCAAATTGCGAACGGCTGCATCATTGAGGGACATGTAGAAAACAGTATAATTTTCCGTGGTGTAAAAATTGGCAAAAATGCTGTTATTAAGAACAGCATCATTATGCAAAAGAGCCAAATTGGTGAAGGTGCGGTACTTGAAGGTGTCATACTTGATAAGGATGTTACGATTAATGACCATGTTACAATGTATGGGACTGCGGACGTACCTGTTGTTATTCAAAAGGGTAGTGTACAAGGAGCGCTGATGAATTCGTGAATATATTGTTTGTAGTTTCTGAATGTGTACCATTCATTAAATCCGGGGGTCTTGCCGATGTTGCTGGAGCCCTGCCAAAGGAATTAAAGAAGCTTGGCAGTGAAGTGCGGGTTATCATGCCAAAATATGGTGCCATTGGACAGCAGTTTAAAGATAAAATGGAGAAAATAGTTGGATTAAATGTGCAATTAAGCTGGCGAAACCAGTATTGTGGAATCGAAAAGCTAGAGTATGAGGGAATAGTTTATTATTTCATTGATAATGAGTACTATTTTAAGAGGGATACAATGTATGGACATTATGATGACGGAGAGCGTTTTTCCTTTTTCTGCCGGGCTGTCTTAGAGGCGATTCCGCATTTGGATTTTGACCCAGAACTCCTACATTGTCATGATTGGCATACAGGAATGGTGCCGTTTTTACTCAATGCGCAGTATCGGGACATAAAGGAATATGCTGATATTCGTACAATATTCACGATCCATAATCTGCAATTTCAGGGAATCTTCCCTAGAGAAATTCTAGGTGACCTATTAAACTTAGATGACTCGTATTTTGATGAGCAGCTTGAGTTCTATGGCTGTGTAAATTTCATGAAGGCAGCGATTGTTTCATCCGATTTAATCACAACGGTCAGCCCAACCTATATGAATGAAATTCAAATGCCATATTACGGGGAGAAGCTGGATGGACTGTTGCGTTCAAGACATACAGCTTTAAAAGGGATTTTAAATGGAATCGATGCTGACATTTATAATCCTAGTGAAGACCCTTCAATAATACAAAACTATGATCAAAATTCGCTGGAAAATAAAATGAAAAATAAGCTTCATCTTCAAAAAATGTTTGGCTTGGAGGAGAATGCTAGCATTCCATTAATCTCCATTATTTCGAGATTAACAAGTCAAAAAGGATTAGACCTTGTTAAACGAGTATTTGACGAGATCATCGGCCACGATATCCAGTTTATTGTACTTGGAACCGGTGACTCCGAATTTGAAGATTATTTTCGGACAATGGAAAGCTTGAACAGAAAAAAAGTTCGGGCATATATTGGTTTTAATGAGGAACTAGCCCATCAAATTTACGCTGGTTCAGATTTATTTTTAATGCCATCTAAATTTGAACCATGTGGGTTGGGGCAATTGATTGCTTTACGCTATGGAACAATTCCGATTGTTCGTGAAACGGGTGGTTTAAATGATACAGTAACCTCCTATAACGAAAAGATGCAAACTGGAAATGGCTTTACTTTTAAAAATTTCAATGCCCATGACATGCTTTATACTGTCCGGCGTGCACTTCATTTTTATGATCAAAAGCAGGTTTGGGAAAAACTCGTAAAAACAGCGATGTCGCAGGATTATAGCTGGTCCAGGTCAGCCCAAAAATACAATTATATGTATAAGGTACTAAAGCAGGGTTAATATTGAGTCTATCTGTAACCTGAATTTTGCAAGGTGAGGGGGAGCTTTTTGATGTTCTCAGGCGTAGATGCTTTTAAGCAGCATTTCCTTGAAAAATATGAAATTATGTATGGTAAAAGTTTTGAGGAGTCCACTCTGCCTGAACTTTATAATAC
>JAEWMK010000006.1 GCA_023457235.1 Bacillota bacterium | reverse complement strand
GTTTAGTAACAAATGAAGGAAACGCAGATTTAGTAACGTCATTACCGAAAACGCAAATTACGGTTGTGGGGATGGAGCGCCTTGTTCCTACTTTTGAAGAAATGGAAGTGTTAGTTTCTATGCTGACTAGAAGTGCGGTCGGTCAGAAACTGCCAAGCTATGTAACCGTGCTTACGGGTCCAAGAGAAGAAGGGGATGTGGACGGCCCGGAAGAATTTCATCTCGTTATTATTGATAATGGCCGGTCCGATATTCTAGGCTGTGAGTTCCAGTCCGTACTGCAATGTATCCGATGTGCAGCGTGTGCCAATGTCTGCCCGGTTTACCGTCATATTGGCGGTCATTCCTACGGTTCTATTTATTCAGGACCGGTCGGGGCGGTTCTATCACCATTATTAGGCGGCTACGATAAATACAAGGAGCTACCATATGCATCAACACTTTGCGGGGCTTGTACTGAGGTTTGCCCGGTAAAAATTCCGTTGCATCAACTTATTCATAAGCATCGAGAAATTATTGTTGAAAAAGAAGGAAAAGCACCGATATCAGAAAAGCTCGCTATGAAAGCATTTGGCCTAGGTGCGGCGTCACCTACCCTGTACAAACTTGGCTCTAAAGTGGCACCTACTGCCATGAATCCTTTTACAACTGGGGATAAAATCTCAAAAGGTGTTGGACCGTTAAAGGCTTGGACGGAGATTCGTGAGTTTCCGGCACCGAATAAAGAAAGATTTAGAGACTGGTTTAAAAACCGTGAAAAAGGTGGGAAAGAATAATGGCTGGGACAATCCAAAATCGAGATAAGTTTTTAAATAAAATTGCCGACCAACTAGGACGTTCCAGGGTTTCTGCCCCCGTTGAAAGTCCAAATTGGAAGTATCGTCCTCAGGATAAAGTATTCCCGAATGCAACACAGGATGAGCTTCTTGACATTTTAAAAGAACAATGTAAAAAGATCCATACTAGCCTGTATGTTACGGACACTAAAGATTTGTCCTTAACACTTAACAAAGTAGTATCCGAATACGGAGGCGGTCCCGTTGTGAAGTGGAAGGATGAACGATTCACGGAATGGGGACTCGACTCTCTTATTAAAGAGGAATGGCCGAATCAAAATATTGATGTTCATGAATGGGATTATACAAAAGGCGACGAGAATATCAAAATAGCAGAACACGCAAATGTGGGGATTACAATAAGCGAAGTTACGCTTGCCGAATCGGGGACGATTGTATTATTTAGTGATAAAGAAAGAGGCAGGACAGTTAGCTTCCTTCCTTCGACTTATATTGCACTTATTCCGAAGAGTTCAATTGTAGCAAGGATGACACAGGGTGCAGAGAAGATGAGAGAACTATATCAAAAAACAGGTCATGTATCATCCTGTGTTAATTTCATCAGTGGTCCAAGTAACTCAGCGGATATTGAATTAAAACTCGTTGTCGGTGTGCATGGTCCTTTTAAGGCAACCTATATTGTAATAAATGATTTATAATTAATAACTTCCATAATAATATGGCTGTCCTATGGGCAGTCATTTTTTATAGATTTATGTGTGTGTTAAAAATGATTTAGACAGTTTGGAATAAATTATTATTATGTATTGACGTATAGGTAAAGGAAAAGTAAAATAAAGTTGAGCTCATTGATAACAATTATCAATATCAATAATAAGATTTTAAGGGTGGTATACAGACTATGAAAATTACAAGATTTATGAAACCATTACTTGCAAGTGCTCTGCTAACAATTGGCCTTGTTGGTTGTGGTACAAACGATGCTGAGGAAGCAAAATCGGGCACGGAAACAGAACCGAAAACTACCGAAAGCCAAGAAGTAAATGTATATACTGCAAGACATTATGAAGTAGACGATGAGATTTTTAAAAAGTTTACTGAAGAAACAGGTATTAAAGTTAATGTTGTAAAAGGGAAAGAGGCAGAGCTTATTGAGCGTATAAAACGTGAGGGTGAAAGCTCGCAAGCAGATTTGTTTGTAACAGTTGATGGTGGGGTTCTTGCAAATGCTAAGCAAAATGGTATCCTTCAACCAGTTAACTCCGATGTTATTAATGAAAATGTGCCTGAACAATTCCGTGATGCAGATAATAATTGGATTGGTATGGCTACAAGAGCACGTGTTATTGTCTATGCAAAGGACCGCATAACACCGGATCAGTTATCTACATATGAGGACTTAGCGACTGATAAATGGGCAGGAAAAGTTTTAGCTCGTTCTTCAACAAGCATGTATAATCAATCATTACTTGCCTCTTTTATTGAATTAAACGGTGAAGAGGAAGCTGAAAAATGGGCAAGTGGTATCGTGAAAAACTTTGCTCGTCAACCGGACGGCGGTGACCGTGACCAAGCAAAAGCAGTTGTTGCCGGAACAGGTGATGTTGCCATCATGAACACATATTATGTTGGATTATTAGCGAATGCAGAAGACCCAGAAGAAGTGAAAGTAGCTGAAAGTATTGGTGTATTCTTCCCGAACCAAGAAACAACTGGTACACATGTAAATATTAGTGGAATTGGATTAACTAAGCATAGCAAAAATAAAGAAAATGCAATAAAGCTTATTGAATATGTAACAAGTGCTGAAGCACAAGAATTTTTATCAGCTAATAATTTTGAATTCCCAGTTAATCCAAATGCAAAAAAACCAGAATTACTTGAATCTTGGGGCGAATTCAAAATGCAAGAGCTTAACTTTGATACTTTAGGAGAACATAACCAGAAAGCAATTGAAATCTTTAATAAAGTTGGCTGGAAGTAAAAATGAAAACAGAAGTAGTTAAAAGATTTGTTCAAAAGGATCTAAATGGATGGTGGATCATTAGTATGGTTGGTGCAGCAGTTATTCTGCTGCCCATCCTTTTTGTTTTCTTTACTTTATTCACTGTGCCCAATGAAAATTGGTTTCATATGAAAGAATACTTACTTAAAAACTATGTGGTAAATACTTTTACACTTGTTATTTTTACGGGAATTGTTACAGCATTTCTTGGAGTTTCTTTGGCTTGGCTCGTTGCAGCCTATGACTTTCCATTAAAGAACTTTTTTAAATGGAGTTTAATGCTGCCGCTTGCAATACCTCCGTATATTGCAGCCTACACGTATAAAACAATGCTAGGTTATACCGGGGTAGTGCAAACAACATTAAGAAATCAGTTTAATTACCAAATCGATGCAGAATTGTTATCGGTTTCTTCGTTGCGAGGTGCGGTTTTCGTTTTCTCGTTTTTTCTATTTCCGTACGTATATATCATTACGAAGTCCTTTTTAGAAAATCAGAGCACATCTTATATTGAGAATGCAAGGCTATTGGGAAGAAAGCCGTTAGCGATATTTTTTAGAGTGGTATTACCCCTTGCACGCCCTGCGATTGTTGGTGGAATTGTGTTAGTAATCTACGAGGTATTGAGTGACTATGGTTTAACAAGCTA
This sequence comes from Bacillota bacterium, assembly GCA_023457235.1. GTDB lineage: Bacteria > Bacillota > Bacilli > Bacillales > Bacillaceae_J > Schinkia. The sequence goes on along the minus strand of JAEWMK010000006.1, from coordinate 12,686 downwards.
TTTTGGAATTCATACGATTACAACAGCTATTTTTCAGACTTGGTTTGCAATGTACGATGTTCAAACAGCGATGAGACTTGCCGCTTGGTTAATGGTTATTGTCGTAGGTTTGTTCTTTTTAGAAAGACTCTTGCGACAACGCCGTCGTTATAATGTAAATAATAAGTCGCGGCCGCTAACATCTATGAAGCTAAAGGGTTTTGGTGCGCTAGCTGCTTTTGCGTATTGTTTTGGAGTATTTCTAATTGGATTTTTCATACCATTCCTCCAGTTAATAGCATGGGCAAAACTGACGTTTGACAAGGTATGGGATGCATCATTTATTATACTACTGTATCAGACTGTGTATGTTGCTGCTATTTCAACATTGTTAATTTTAGTCTTTGCAGTCATTGTTGCTAATATTACGCGGTCACATTCTACTTTTTCATTTGTATTATCCAAAATTGTAACCTCTGGTTATTCGATACCTGGAGCGATTGTTGCGATTGGAGTTCTAGCTGTATTTATCATGCTTGATGAATGGCTAGCACCTGTTTATGCACAAATGGGGTTAGGTGAAGCACCACTCATTTTAAGCTTATCTTTAGGTATGTTAATAGTTGGATATACGATTCGTTTTATGGCGACAGGGTATAACGCGATTGAGGTAGGTTTTGAAAAAGTAGGTACAAAATATACAGAAGCATCAAGAATGCTTGGGAATAGCATTACAAAGACGTTTTTTAAAGTTGATCTTCCATTAATTAAAGGAGCTCTTGCTAGCGGTTTTATTTTAACATTTGTTGAAATTACAAAAGAGCTGCCATTGGTGCTGCTCCTCCGACCTTTTAACTTTGATACGTTAGCTACAAAAACATATCAATATGCTAATGACGAACAAATATATGAAGCCTCTATTTCATCGTTAATGATTATTGGTATTAGTGTATTGTCTGTTATTGTCTTTCAAATAATAGATAAGAAGAGGGTGAAACAATGAGTATTCTAGAAATTAATGGCCTAACATTTTCGTTTTCTCGTACGGCTGAACCAGTCATTCATGACTTTTCATTTTCGATGGAAAAGGGTGAAATTGTAGGTGTTTTAGGGCAAAGTGGAAGCGGGAAAAGTACGTTGCTTCGCTTAATTTCCGGCTTGGAAATGGCCAAGACAGGAACAATTAAAATTGCCGGAAAAACAGTTGCTGATAATGGTTTGTTTGTTCAGCCAGAGGACCGTGGAGTCGGCATGGTATTTCAGGATTATGCGTTATTCCCGCATATGAATGTTAGAGATAATATTTTGTTTGGTTTATCGCGTCTTCCTAGAAAGGACCGAAAACAACGTGTGAAAGAAATGCTGGAGCTTGTGAAAATGGAGGAGTTTGAGTTAAGATTCCCACACGAACTGAGTGGAGGGCAGCAACAACGGATTGCATTAGCCAGGGCGCTTGCTCCAAAGCCGAATTTATTATTAATGGATGAACCTTTTAGTAATTTAGATGCTGATTTAAAAGAATCCATCCGTGAAGACCTTCGGACAATATTGAAAAAAGCTAATATGACCTGCATTATCGTTACCCATGACCGGAATGATGTGGAAGCGATTTGTGATCATAGTATAATATTTTGTCAACAACAAGGAAGTATAGAGAAAAGTAAAAGTCGGGACAAATTATCAATTGTTAAATAAAACTCTTCGGGAAAAGAAGAAGTTTAATAGAGGACTTTTAACGCTACACCCACTTGGGCGTGGTAAGTGAATACTTGAAAAAGGTAAAAATAAAATGCCCCACTCGAAAGAGTAGGGCTTTCATTAAAGGAAAGGGAGTAGTTACTAGCTGTAATTGTAATATGCGTATTTATCTTTATTTATTTTATCCTTTATAAATTGAGTTGGGTATAGATATACAGATGGATTTCTAATACAAAGCTATTCCAAACAGAAAAAATTTAGCATAATAAATTCAAAAATCTTCTATATAGATTTTTTGTTAAAAAGCTTTACGTTAGAAAGGTTATTTGTATCTTTTCCATAATAGCTCTTTCTAGTTAATTCCTCTAATTTTCGAACAGCTAGTTTAAACTCTTCATTGTCCATTTGTTTTGTAGCTAGAAGGGAGCATAATATAGCATATCCAATAGCTATTGTATCAACATGAACGTCTATTTTTAAATCGACATCAGAATTCCCGCTTTGTCCAATTTCAGTTGAAGAGGCATTACTTACATTTATAATATTTTGTTCATTAAGCCTTGATTCAGTAGGATTTGATTCTTCATGCATAAAAACTCTTCTTTCCTTTTTTTGATATATTCTCACTTTTTTCAAAAAGATGGGGGATAACCCCCATCTTAATTAGTCTATTTCAATATCAAGGTTTTGATCTTGATCATTTTCCTGATCAGCTTCTTGATCCGCCCTTACTCGTGCGTTGCTTCGGCTATTCAAACTAATATTCACTCTAGAATTTCCAGAGTTTGAAACTCGGGCAATATTTGTATTTTTATCAGTATTTCTTACGTCTGCTTCAGATTCTGAATCAGCATTAGCTCGATTTTGAATATCATTTTCAATTTCAAACTCGCTATTTACATTCGTGTTGGCATTATCCATTCTATTTCGTCTATTTGGTCTATTTCTTGCAGTCATTCATATTCCTCCTTTCTTAATAGTAATACAATGTATTCCATTGGATTTTTCTTGTATAAACTAAAAACGGAGTGCATTTGCCTTTTTTACGTACTTAAGGTAACTATAAAACAAATAGAAAAAATTAATAAAGCCATTGGTGTCAATTTTATTAGTCAACACAAATGGCTGGGTTTTAAAAAATTCCTACTTCTCTAGCTGCTTCGATACTTTCTCTAGCAAACTCAAATGGGTCCCCTACGTTTTCCCAATGCATATACATTAACCGTGGTTCTTCAAATAGCCAATGGTTGTGGAGAGCCGTTACCGTAATACCTCTATTCCGTAATGCTGAAAGGAATGGATTAATTTCTCTTTGAAGAATAACAGTTTCACCTAGATTTAGAGTTTTACCATTTATATTATTTTCAAAGGAAAGTGCAAATGGAAGTGCTAGTGGGGAACGTGTGCGGCGCCCTAAAATTGTCGCATTGATATTTCTGAGGCGTTGAACTACGCAGGCAGGGGTTGATGTAATAACATCACCGCCAATAATATCTGCAAGTTTCTGGCAGGTCGATGTACTCAACCCTCTGACAGAATTACGAGCCGTATTTCTTCTGTTTATTCTCTGCTCTTGACCTTTAGGACTTAATTCGAATTCATCTTCGACCTCATTATTAGGATTCAACTCCATATTGCTGTTATTTGAAATGCTAAGGAAATTTTGGTTACTTGAATTATCAAATAATCTCTTTATCATTAAAATCAACTCCTAGTTCATATTTTTCATTAATAGTTTATTCTGAGCGGTTAAATATGAATGGTTATTTTAACGAGGACAATTGCCCTTTTTTGTTTGAAGTCCATGCTAAGTTTATTGGTCATCTAATAGATCCTTCAGAATATACGAGGGAGGTACATCATGATTACAGGTGAAATTAAAATGATGGTCGAATTAATGAAACCAACACCTAAAGATGTTGTTATTATTAGAAGCATTCACTATTATTGATTATATAAGCATTTAATTATATAATTATAGTCGAAAATGAAAACAACTGGGAGTATAAAAAATAATGTCGCTAGGAGGTTTGTAATCCGACATGCAACAAACAACAGTAGAAATTGTGAAAGCAGCCCAAGTATTAAAGCTCCTTGGAGATAGAACAAGACTTACCATTATTTCTGTTTTGCAAAAACAGGAGAGCTGTGTCTGCGAACTTGTTGAATTATTTGACATGAGTCAGCCATCGATTAGTCAGCATTTAAGAAAACTTAAAGATACAGGGCTGGTAGTTGAAGAAAGAAAAGGGCAATGGATTTATTATTCCTTAAATAGATCGAGTGAGTTTTATCCCCTAATTGATAATATCCTGCAGCATGTACATGATCAAAATGAAAATAATGCAAAGATTGAGGAAAACAAGACTAAATTACGTTTTGATTGTTAGGTTAGTATAAGAGAAGGGATGAAGAAATATGAGTAAAGAAATTGGGAATATGCGGCGACTTTCCTTTTTAGACCGATATCTAACCCTTTGGATTTTTCTTGCAATGGCAGTAGGGATTGGTGTTGGTAACGTAGCACCCGATTTTGTTAATGGATTGAACAGCTTACAGGTTGGTACAACTTCAATCCCCTTAGCCATCGGCTTAATTTTGATGATGTATCCTCCATTAGCAAAAGTTCGTTATGAAGAAATGGGCAGAGTTTTTAAAGATATTAAAGTATTATTGCTTTCATTAGTTCAAAACTGGATTATTGGACCTGTTCTTATGTTTGTTTTGGCTATTATTTTTTTACCAGATAAGCCAGATTATATGGTAGGTTTGATTCTCATTGGTTTAGCACGTTGTATTGCAATGGTTATTGTCTGGAACGATCTTGCCAAAGGGGATACAGAATATGCAGCAGGATTAGTTGCCTTTAATGCAATTTTCCAAACCTTATTTTTCTCTGTTTATGCTTACGCATTTGTAACAGTCATTCCCAAATGGTTTGGGATTGAAGGAGCTATTGTTAATATTACGATGGCCGAGGTTTCAAAATCAGTGTTTATCTATTTAGGCATCCCATTTATTGCTGGTATGTTAACTAGATTTATTTTTGTAAAAGCAAAAGGAAGGCAATGGTACGAGAAAAAATTCATTCCTAAAATTAGTCCGATTACGTTGATCGCCTTATTATTTACGATTATTGTAATGTTCTCATTAAAAGGTGATGTAATTGTGATCTTGCCGTTAGATGTTGTACGCATTGCAATTCCATTGTTAATCTATTTTGTTGTTATGTTCTTTGTATCTATCTATATGCGCAAAAAAATAGGTGCTGGTTATCCTGTTTCAACGACATTAGCGTTTACAGCGGGAAGTAACAACTTTGAATTAGCGATTGCTGTGGCGGTTGGCGTATTTGGTATTCATTCCGGTGCTGCATTTGCAGCGGTTATTGGTCCTTTAGTTGAAGTGCCGGTTATGATTGCCCTCGTCAATGTTGCATTGTGGTTTCAACGTAAATACTTCAAAACACAAGCAAATCTATAATTAAGCAAAAGGAGTCATAACATGGGAGATAAAAAAACAATCTATTTTTTATGTACAGGTAATTCATGCCGCAGCCAAATGGCAGAAGGGTGGGCAAAGAAATATTTAGATGATGAGTGGCGTGTGTTGAGTGCTGGAATAGAAGCCCATGGTTTAAACCAGAACGCAGTAAAAGCAATGAAGGAAGCTGGCATTGATATTTCAACTCAAACTTCTGATATTATCAATCCTAATATTTTAAACAATGCAGATTTAGTCGTAACACTATGTGGTGATGCAGCAGATAGGTGCCCGGTGACACCACCACATGTGAAACGAGAGCATTGGGGATTTGATGACCCTGCAAAAGCAGAGGGAACAGAAGAAGAAAAATGGGCGTTCTTCCAACGTGTTCGAGACGAAATCGGAGAAAGAATTAAGCGATTTGCTGAAATTGGGGAATAAAACATCTTAAATACTTAACCTATTATTAATTTTGAAACAGACAAAATTGGGTACGTTTTGCTTGTGCTATACAGCTGTTTGAACAGAGCATTGGTCTAACTAATTTTCAAAAAACATAATTATAATTATGAATCACTTAGTTAGGAGGAATTTATGACCTATCAACAATATCCCCTTTTAAAGCCTTACTTAATAACCCGTAGTTTACAGCCTGAAAATCAAGAAACGCCAATACAGTTTATAGAAGATAATATTGTTAAGACTCATTTGTTATATAGACGAAATCATTTTCCTTACCCAACATTATCAGATTCCAATTTCTGGTTCACTATAATCGGCGCAGTCCGGACACCTATATCACTTTCCTTGCAAGATATTCTTCGACTACCTTCGAAAACAATAAAGGTCGTCCTTGAATGCTCGGGAAATAAACGGAGTTTATTTGAACCTAAGATATTCGGTGAACAATGGGAAAAGGGAGCCATTAGTCAAGGTTATTGGAAAGGAGTTTCATTGCACAATGTACTTGAATTATCTGGAATAACCAAAGGGGCAAAAGAAGTAGTTATCGAAGGAAATGATTATGGATATAGGCAGGACTTAAATAAAGAATACAGATACGCTAGGAGCCTGCCTCTAAGTAAAGCACTCCATCCCGATACCATTATTGCTTACGAATATAATAACAAACCTATACCATTTAAGCACGGTTTCCCATTCAGATTAGTTGTTCCGCAGTGGTATGGAATGGCCTCGGTTAAATGGATTAAGCGTATTACTGTAATGGAAACTGGGTTTAATGGACCCTATCAATCCATTGATTATGTTTACTATCCAATCGGAGATGATACGGGTGCTTTCCCTGTTACCACCATAAACGTTAATTCCACTATACAAAAACCATTAGATATGCAAGTTCTTAATACGGGTATATGCGAAATTAAGGGTATTGCTTGGACGGGTAAAGGCTATATAAAAAATGTAGAAATCAGCACTGATGAAGGAAGTAGCTGGTCAAATGCTGTTATAGAGAATCAAAATAAAGCTGGATATGAATGGACTTCTTGGTCTTATAGATGGTCTGCTTTTAATAAAGGGGAATATACTATTATGGCAAGAGCAACAGATTCTTTTAATCGAACTCAACCAACAAGTGCTTTTTGGAATAGAAAAGGCTATGGGTACAATGCAATAGATAAAATTAAAGTTAAGATTGAGTAGATAATTTAAGAAGACAAAAAGACTCATATGGAGTCTAAGTAAAAAAATCTCTATATAGATTTTTTGTTAAAAAGCCTTACATTAGATAATTCATTTGTATCTTTACCATAATAGCTTTTTCGAGTCAATTCATCTAATTTTCGAACAGCCATTTTAAACTCCTCATTGTCCATTTGTTTCGTTGCTAGAAGAGAGCATAAAATAGCATATCCAATAGCTATTGTATCAACATGAACGTCTATTTTTAAATCGACATCAGAATTTCCACTTTGTCCAATTTCAGTAGACGTGGCATTTCTTATACTTATAACATTTTGTTCATTTGGTCTTAGGTCAATGTTTTTTGATTCTTCATGCATAGAAACTCTTCATTCCTTTTATAAACATATTCTCACCTTTTTCAATAATATGGGGGAAAAATCCCCCATTTTTATTAGTCTACCTCAATATCAACGTTTTGGTCTTGATCATTTTCCTGATCAGATTCTTGATCTGCTCTTACTCGTGCGTTGCTTCGGCTATTCAAATGAATATTCACTCTAGAATTTCCAGAGTTTGTAACTCGAGCTATATTTGTGTTTTTATCTGTATTTCTAACTTCTGCTTCTGCTTCTGATTTTGCATCAGCTCTGTTTTGAATATCATTTTCGTTTTCAACATCAATATTAACATTCGTATTGCCATTGTCTCTTCTATTTCGTCTATTTCTTGATGAGCGGAAATAGCTTTGATTTCCGCTCTCATCATATCTTCTCATTGCCATTAAAATTCCTCCTTTCTTATTTGTAATAACAATGTATTCCTCTGGTATTTTTCTCGTATAAACTAAAATCCAACTATATTCGCCTGTTTTTAGCTACCAAACGTCTAGCACGTGCGATTTCTATAAAATATATATTAAATTAAATAGATAAATTAATAAAAAGCCATTTGTGTCTAATCTTTCGACAACACAAATGGCTGGGTTTTAAATATTTTAATTAAATGGATACTATTTGTGTTCGGAAGAATCTCCTATCATAAGGCTGGGCCTTTCATTTTTAATAATCCTATTTACAGATTGTTCATCATGTTATTATGTTGAGGCATTGCATCAGGGTTACCCATCATTCCGCCTTCGCCATGGCAAGATTTATACATGTTCTCTAATTGCTCATCAGTCCAATTTGGATGCATTTCTTTCATGAAAGGTAGCATTTCCTTAAAAGAAGGAATTCCGTCCTTAAACAATTCTTGTATAGATTCTTTAGATGGAAGTTCGTTTGCAAATGCGACAGTACCAACAGCCCCAAATGCAAGACCTACCGTAAGGATCCCAACCATTACTTTTCTTTTAACCATAATATTCTACCTCCTTTTCCTATTCAAATAAATTATAGCTCGTATATATCAAGAAACTTTGCAGATTAAAAGTCTTTTTTTAAAATAATAAAATAAAGGTGGCTTCCGAAGGATTTAAACTTACCAATGGGAGCCACCTTGTCTATTTTACTTGTTATGGCATTATACTAATTCCGTTTGGAATTTCGCCAACTTCTACTGTTTGGACTACTTTATTTTGTTCATTATCAATCACACTAACTGTATTTTCAAACATATTGGTTACATAGACGAATTTGTTATCGGAGCTAACCACAACACCGTGTGAGCCTTTACCTGTTTCGATAGTTGCAACAGCAGTTTTGCTTTCTAAATCTACTTTTGTCACGGATGTTGATGGGTTTTCTGCAGTGCCCTGGTTAGCAACAAAGGCAAACTTATTATCCCCTTGAATATAAACCTGTGCAGGGCCCACACCTACTTCAACCTTCGTTACTTCATCAGTAGCTAAATCAACAATAGCTAGGCTGTTTTCACTATTTAATGTAGCAATTAAAGTCTTGCCATCATTTGTTACACCTGTTGTAACAGGCGTAGGTCCGACTTTAATCTTTTTCTCTTCAGTAAAGCTTTCTAAATTTATCACGCTGACAGTATCTTCACCCATATTGGCAATATAAACAAACTTATCATCAGCAGCGATTCTAAAGCCGTGAGGACCTTTACCAGTTTCAACTGTATTTGTGACAGTGAAAGTATTCACATCAATGACAGAAACGTTATTGTCTTCGTTATTTGTTACAAGTGCATATTTACCATCTGATGTAAAGACGATGTGTGCTGGGTGATTCCCAACCTTCACTTCTTTAATTAATTCATTCGTTTTTGTATCAAAGAAAAATGCTGATCCAGTCATATCCATTGAATGACCATCTGTAGCATGAGCATCATTGTGGTCATCTGTCATTCCTGAATGATCATCACCTTGTTCAGAGTTGTCACTATTTGCCTCATCGCCATGCCCCATTCCTGGAACTAGTGTTGCACCCAATACCTTGCCATCAGGAGAAACCTGAACGTTATGAACAGCCCCTTCAAGAGTAATGGTATCAACTACCTCATTAGTGGCAACATCAATTTTACTGATACTTCCACCTTCATTAGCTGTGAAATAATATTTGTCTGTTGTAGCAGTCTGTTCTTCTTTTGCTGGCTCCTGTTGTTCCTCGTTATTCTCTGTGGCTATATTGGACTCTTTATTTCCGCAACCAGCCAAAAATAGGCTCAAGGACATAAATACTGCCAGAACTAAAAATGTGTATTTTTTCAAACTCAACAACCTCCTAGTATTTTGACTTACATTTGACATCCTAACATAAGAATCTAAGGTTAAAACTGTGACAAACTTAACAATGTGGAAAAACTTTTGATTATGTGGACAATATTGTGAAAATCGAAAGTTTCTGCACATTTTAGCTTTAAAATATAATAATTTTGACCACCTATAAATTAAAAACCACTGTTAAAGGAGCATAACTTTGAACTCCTTTTAATTTTTCCTCAATAAATCTAGCGTTATTTTTTTCTATAAAAAATATCACGAAAATCTATAAAAATTAGCTTGTATTGAGCTAAATATACAAATTTTGTTCACCGTGTTTGCAAATAAAATGCACAACTTCACTGTATCTTATTCTCATTAATCTAAAGAAAAAAGGAGAAAAAACTGAATGTATGTTAAGAAATTATTTCTTTTATTAACTGTTTTAACTTCAACATTTGCCTTTACATCATTTGTACAAGCAGATGGGGATCACAGTAGTAATATTTCAGATGCAGTAACAAACTTCCAAGGAAAAAAGCAACAACCATCATCTTCCGAAGATCCTCACTCTGAAATGAATCATGGTGATGACCATGGAGATCCAGCTTCATCTGAACATAATAGCGAGCATTCCGCAGTTGTCCAGAGTGAACATCAACAGTCTGAACATTCCGATTCAGGCCATAGTGAGAATGGCCATAGTAATCAAAGTGTAATCCAAGAATCACCACCAAACTATAAAGTTCTTGGTACATTTGGACTAATAAATATGGGATTTTTAAGCTTAGGTGTTATTTTGAAAATTAGAAAAAGAAAGGAAGCACCATATGCAGTCAAATAATTCATTAAAAAATCCTCCTGAATTAGAAAAAGATCAAAAACAACTTTTGAAGCGCACAAATAATTTATTAAACTATCCTTTAGTAAATAGATTTATGAAAAGTAAATGGTATCCAGGAATTTTTCAATGGATTACCTTAGTTGTTTTTTCAGTGATTGTCTATCAATTGGTTGCAGGTACTTCAAGTGCCCATGATAACTTCGGAACAACTATGACTTGGGTATTATGGTGGCCTATTATTCCAATTTTATTTTTAGTTTTAGGAAGGTTTTGGTGTACGATTTGTCCATTTGGAAAACTGAGTGATTTAGTTCGTAAATTTGCAGGCAGTGAGCGTCCGATGCCAAAGTTCCTAAAAAAATACGGTATCTGGCTAATTGATCTATTCTTTATTATGATCACTTGGAGCGATCACATTTGGGGCATCGTTGGTTCGCCAAGGGGCTCAGGTTATTTACTTTTAATTTTAACAACAATGGTTGTAGGTACCTCTATTCTTTATGAAAGAAGAACGTTTTGTAAAACATTATGTTTTCTCGGTGGATTAGCAGGAAATTACTCAAGGACAGGGATGCTAGAATTAAGGGGTACACCGGATATTTGTAAGTCTTGTAAAACTCAATCATGTTTTAAAGGTTCAGAGAAGGCAGAAGGCTGTCCGATGTTTCAATACGTACGAACCATGGATTCAAGTGCGGAGTGTAATCTTTGTGCAAACTGTATTAAATCTTGCCCGAATGGCTCTATCCGAGTTTCCTTCCGTAAGCCTACGAGTGAGCTATGGGGGATTAAAAAGCCAAAGATGGAGCATACAGCCCTAGCAGCTGTCATAATGGGGATTGTTTTTGTCCAAAACATAACAATGCTATCTGTTTGGCAGGATATTTTAAAAGCAATCAGTCAGGTTACAGGAACAACCTCTTATCCAGTTAACTTTACAGTAGCCTTTATCATTGCAATGATTATTCCAGTAGCAATGCTTTGGATTACATCGCTTTTAGTATCGAATAAAAAGAATAAGCAATCAGTAAAAGAATATTTTGTAAGATTTGGATATGCGATTATCCCACTTGATTTAGCAGGTCATATTGCACACAATCTCTTCCATATTTTAACAGAAGGAAAGGCGATCGGCTATAATACATTGGCATTATTTGGTATGAAAATGCAGGCGGGTGATTTAGCGTTTACGTCTACATTTACAGTGCAATTATTACAATATGCAATTATTGGTTTAGGGTTCTTTGGATCAGCATATACAGTATATCGAATGAGCAATAAACAAACTTTTAAGAGGATGATGCCATTCTATGCACTTATGCTTGTATTCGCAATTGCAAATATCTATTTATTCTCACTACCAATGGACCATCGTGTTCATTAGAATGGAGATAAAGTTAAGGATTTTGACACAATATTTAATGAAATCTGCAATGTTTCTGCATAGTTTATAGATAATATAGCAGAGTACGTTAAATTATATAAAGGAGCATTTTCTATAATGAAAAGAAAAGCATTAGCAGCAGTTTTATTATCAACTCTAGTAATTTCAGCTTGCAGCTCAACTGAAGAGTCAGCTTCAGGACCTGTACAATTAAAATCCGGAGATACTATCGATCATATGCATGGATTAACTTATTCAAATAGCAACACAATCTTCATTGGTACTCACGAAGGGATGATTTCTTCTAAGGATCAAGGCAAAACTTGGAGTACAGTTAGTTCCTACGATTTTGATTTTATGGGCTTTCACACACTTTCAAATGGGGATATGGTTACTAGTGGTCATCCGGGGCCAAAGACAGATTTACCGAATCCACTAGGTGTAATGAAGAGTACAGATAATGGGGAAACATGGGATTCAGTTGCTTTACTAGGGAAAATCGACTTTCACATTATGGCATCAGATTATAATAATCCTGATATTATTTATGGATTAAATCAAATGGGCGAAGGGGAATATGGTGCCGGTATTTTCAAAAGTACGGATGGAGGTCAAAATTGGGAGAAAATAGAGCCAAAAGGACTGCCTGAAGACCTTCATAAAGTTTATGCATTAGTTGCACTTCCAGACTATGAAAACACATTGCTTGCTGGTACTGAAAATGGTGTATTTCATTCAGATGATGGTGGGAAAACTTGGGTTATGCATGATAGCGAGCGCTTTATAACCGCTTTTTCAGTCTTACCAAATGAAACGAAAGATTTAATAAGCTATTCAATTACTAAAGATGATGCATCGGTCATGATAAGTAAGGATGACGGCATGACTTGGGAGCAACTAGGTCTTAATTTAGGTCAAGATGCAGGAAACTATATTTCTGTAAACCCTGAAAACTTAAACCAAATCATTGTATCTTCCTTTAACAACTCGGT
>JAEWMK010000005.1 GCA_023457235.1 Bacillota bacterium | reverse complement strand
GTCTAGCTCCAGCGCCTATCGCCTAGCAAACTTCAGGTCTCCTCCCTACGATAAGTCAACTAAGAATTGCTAACGCAATTCAAGTTTCCTTTATCTCAGTCGAAGACCCTCCAGTTTGTACGGCGATGAGCAAGGCGCTTGCGCTTTTCTAAATCGGCCATTGAATCACAAGCTCATCACCTGGAGCCAATTTATCATAAAATGTAGCATTCTTTCCATTTCTGATAAGTGTAAAATTACCGGAATGAACAGATGGTATTTGTATTTTTACGTAACGGAATATATCTTGAAAAATAAACGGTTCAATACTTTTTTCAACAGTTTGGATGTCGTCGCCTACAAATAATAACGATTCCTCTTGAAGCAATTCTCCGTTTCGGTATACTTCCATCACATTTTTGTGAAGTGTAATTTGCTCTCCATTAAAAATAACAGGTATTTGATAATTTAATGAAAGGCCTTTTTCATTTAATAAATCTATAAGTTTAGGCTGGTTTTCCTTTTTGATTGTAATTTTATCTTTATCATAAATTGGTGAAGATAATTTAGTTTCTAGGCCGTTTTTGAAAAACTTCGTAGTAAACTTCGGTAATGATACTTTTGTACGGTTTAAATAAATATGGAAAGATTCCGTTAATGGCTGTAGATTAATGCGCTGAAACAGCTCTTGAATTGTCTTTGGATAAACCGTTTCAACAATGTCGTGGTCTGTTAGTGCTTCCTCGATCGTAACCTTTTGTCCATTTTTATATATTTCCATTTCGATTTGAATTGGTCGGTCATTAAGCAATATTTGTAGAGATGGTTTTACCTCGATTAAATCCTTAATTTGAATTCGTGCTGCTTGTCCATCGATTCCTTTTTCAACTATAATATGGTCCCCATCAACAACCGTATCATCATCCAACGTTGTATTTTGTCCATTTTTTGTGATCGTAGGCGCCTCTCCATGAATGCCGGGTACTGTTATATCCCGATTATTTAATGTAATAATCATCGCCATTCCAGGCTTTCCATAAAGTTTATTTAACTCAATCCCAGATGCTAACAGACAATCCCCAACTGTTAGCTTTTTCATATCAAAAAGGCGAACTGTACGGTCGTTTACAGTTACAGTGATATATTGGATCGGATTTTTTCGGGCGGCAATGGCAATGCCGATCGGAGTTACTAATTCGGGACCTTTACTAATATGCTCTCTAAATTCAAGGTTTTGTATGGCATCGATCCCTCGAATAGCTACACGATTGTCAGGTAAATTTAATTTTTTGGCTAAAAGCTCGGGCAACTCCGGCGTTAAACTGCCGCCCCCGACAAGCATAACGGCTTTAGGTGACTTATTATTATTTAAGGTTAGAATTTCATCACTTATCGCGGAAGTAAGCTTGTCCAAGCTACCCATAATATTTTGAATCACTTCTACTTTTGGAACCTCTGTTTCAAATCCTAAAATATCGGTAATTGTAATTTCATTAGAACTAGACAGATCCCGTTTTGCTTTTTCAGCCAGCGGGAAATCAAGCAAGTATTGATCACTGATCGCTTCAGTAATTTCGTCACCAGCCACTGGAACCATGCCATAGGCAATAACGGTTCCTTCATCTGTAATCGCAATATCTGACGTACCGGCCCCAATATCGACCAGGGCAACATTTAATCTTCTCATCGACGGTGGGATCAGTACATTAATAGCAGCAATTGGTTCCAATGTTAAGGCGTCCATTTCGAGATCGGCACGGTTTAGTGCTGCGATTAATGATTCAACCACAACCTTTGGTAAAAAAGTAGCGATAACTTCAACAGAGGCAACCTCACCCTGTTGATCTACAAGACTACCGATTTCATCATCATCCAATAAATATCTTAAAACAGAATAGCCGACACAATAATAGTGGGCGCTATCAACGTTCATATTTTCCGTCGCTAAATCTTTCTGTGCCTGTTGAACAGCCATTAATTCAAGGTGCAAGATATCCTGTTTATTAATAATCGGTTTACCGGCGATTCCAATGCTGACTTTTGCCCGTTTTGTTTTAAGCGCACGCCCGGCAGCAGCAACACAAACCTTATGTAACACACCGTGTCTTGACTCTAGTATTTCTTTAATTTCTTTTACAAGCTTTGAAACTGAAAGAACATCATGGATTTGTCCATCCAGCATCGCCCGGTTCCCGTGCTCTTTAAACTCAATATCTATTATTTCATAACCGTTTTCTAGTTCTTTTAAAATAATTCCAACAACTGACCTCGTTCCAATATCCAGAGCAAAAATAGAAGATTGTTCGACCATGAAAAACACCTTCCTTTCAAAAAAAAATCCGAAAGTGACATTTAGTTCTATATTGTTTATAATAAACTTTAATCATTTAGAAATGTACCATATTTTTTGATATTTTATAACAATCTAAAGGGAGGACAGACAAAATGAGCAATGTAGAATTAGAAACACTACGCGCAGAGCTTGATGAAGTGAACTTAAAACTTCTGGAATTGATCAATAAACGCGGTGAAATTGTTCAAGAGATTGGTAAAGTGAAAGAAAAGCAAGGGGTTAACCGTTTTGACCCTGTGCGTGAGCGTCATATGTTGAACTTAATTTTGGAAAATAATAATGGACCATTTGAAAGCTCCACTATTCAGCATATTTTTAAAGAAATTTTCAAAGCAGGTTTAGAATTGCAGGAGGATGACCATCGTAAAGCGCTTCTTGTGTCACGCAAGAAAAAGGCTGAGGATACGGTCATTGATATAAAAGGTGAAAAGATCGGCGATGGCAACGTCCATTTTGTAATGGGTCCTTGTTCGGTTGAATCTTATGAGCAAACAAAAGCAGTGGCTGAGGCTATTAAAAAGCATGGTTTAAAGTTATTGCGAGGAGGAGCTTATAAGCCTAGAACATCTCCATATGACTTCCAAGGTCTTGGCTTAGAAGGATTAAAAATTTTAAAACAAATTGCAGATGAGTATGATCTTGCGGTTATCAGTGAAATCGTAACCCCATCTGATTTGGAAGCAGCTGTCGAATATCTGGATGTGATCCAAATTGGTGCCCGTAATATGCAAAATTTCGAACTCTTAAAAGCGGCAGGGGAAATTGATAAACCAATCTTTTTAAAGCGGGGTTTATCAGCTACCATTTCGGAATTTGTAAATGCGGCTGAATATATTTATTCCCGTGGAAATGGAAATATTATTTTATGTGAACGTGGAATTCGAACATATGAAACAGCTACAAGAAATACTTTAGACATTACAGCAGTTCCAATTCTTAAGCAGGAAACACATTTACCAGTCATGGTTGATGTTACACACTCAACCGGCAGAAGAGATCTATTATTACCAGCTGCTAAAGCAGCCATTGCCATTGGGGCGGATGGTGTGATGGCAGAGGTGCATCCTGACCCAGCAGTGGCACTATCAGATTCTGCACAGCAAATGGATATTCCTACCTTCGATAAATTTATGAACGAACTATTTAAAAATGTAAAAGTAAGAGTGTAGCCTGTATCGTATCTGATACAGGTTTTTTTTGCAGAAAATTTGTACTTGACAACAGTTTAAGCTACAATCAAAGTGAGTTTTAACGTATAATAATCATATTATTGGTCACTTTGTACGGATTAGAGGAGGAAGTATTTTGAATAATATTACGATATATGATGTTGCACGAGAAGCTGGGGTTTCAATGGCAACGGTATCCCGTGTAGTAAATGGAAATCCCAATGTTAAACCATCAACAAGAAAGAAAGTATCAGAAGCGATTGAGCGTTTAGGATATCGGCCTAATGCCGTTGCCCGCGGTCTTGCCAGCAAGAAGACAACAACAGTAGGTGTAATTATCCCCGATATTTCAAGCGTATTTTTCGCTGAACTTGCAAGGGGTATTGAAGATATTGCAACAATGTACAATTATAATATTATTTTGAGTAACTCTGATCAAAATAAAGATAAAGAGTTGCATCTATTAAATACGATGCTTGGAAAGCAAGTGGATGGTATTGTCTTTATGGGCGGGTCGATCACAGAAGAGCATGTCGAAGAATTTAAAAAGTCGCCAGTTCCGATTGTGTTAGCGGCAACTATTGAAAAAAATAATGAGATTCCATCTGTTAATATTGATTATGAACAAGCCGCTTATGAGGCCGTTCATTTCCTTATCGAAAATGGTCATAAGGAAATAGGCTTCGTTTCAGGACCAATTGAAGAACCATCCAACAATGATTTGAAATTAGCCGGTTATAGAAAAGCGTTAGAGGAAGCTAATATAAGCTTTGATGAGAACAAAGTATATTATGGTGACTACACACATGAGGCTGGTTTAGAGGCTGTTCAGGAATTTAAAGAAAAAGGTTTTAAACCAACAGCCATTTTTGCAGCAACAGATGAGATGGCTCTTGGAGTTATCCATGGTGCACAAGATGAAGGTTTAAATATTCCTAACGACCTTGAAGTAGTTGGCTTTGATAATACAAGACTTGCTGTCATGGTCCGTCCAGAGTTATCAACAGTTGTTCAGCCGACATATGATATTGGGGCTGTAGCTATGCGTTTATTAACAAAATATATGAACAAGGAAAAAGTGGAAGATCATATTGTTGTGTTGCCACATAGAATAGAGTTCCGCCAATCAACGAAATAAAACTAAAAAAAGCTGGTCCGAGCCAGCTTTTTTTAGTTTGCTTTTTTCTGATTACTCTGCTTTTTGAATCCCTGCTTTTGCTTGCGAAACAGCAGAAATCATCTTTGCTCCACGTTCATAGGTAGATTCTGAGATAACAATTTTTTCTTTTCTTACCGATTTGAGAATTGCAAAAACCATAATAAACATTAAAATATAGAAAGGAAACGCAATGGCGGTAGAAACAGTTTGAACAGCTGTAACTCCTCCGCTAATTAATAAAACAATAGCTGAACCTGTGATAAATAAACCCCAAATAATTTTTAATGTAGCAGACGGGTTTAAAGTCCCGTTCCCACTATACATTCCTAAAACATAAGTTGCAGAATCAGCGGAAGTAATAAAGAAACTACAGATTAATAGAATGGCCACAAAGCTTAAGAGAGAACTTAATGGGAAGTATTCAAAAAATGAGAATAACGCTGTAGTCATATCATTGTTAATAGATTCTACTAAAGCTGTCTGACCTAAATCATGGATAATATGGAGTGCAGATCCGCCCATAACTGCAAACCACATAAAGGTAAAGAATGTTGGTATGATTAATACTCCAACAAGGAATTCTCGAATGGTTCTTCCTTTTGATATTCTGGCAATAAATGTTCCAACAAATGGGGCCCACGTACTCCACCATGCCCAATAAAAGATTGTCCATGCTGCAATCCATTTATCTTCAGAAAATGTTTCTAATCGTAAACTCATTGGAATGATATCTCGTAAGTACTCCCCAGAAGAATTAACAAATATTCTCATGATTTGGGATGTTGGTCCAAGAAACAGAATTAATACCATTAGAAACATAGCGATAATCATATTTATATTGGACAGATACTTAACTCCTCGATTAATCCCTGAATAAGCTGAACCTAAAAAGAGAACGGTTACAATTGATATGAGAATAATTTGTACGGTTAATGTATTGGGAACGCCCCATAC
Organism: Bacillota bacterium; assembly: GCA_023457235.1. Classification (GTDB taxonomy): domain Bacteria; phylum Bacillota; class Bacilli; order Bacillales; family Bacillaceae_J; genus Schinkia. Next base: position 18,954 of record JAEWMK010000005.1, on the reverse strand, counting down.
GGTATTAAGGCCTGCATTCAATTGCAATGTCGTAATGCCAAGGACAGTAGAAACTCCGATGGCTGTTAAAAAAGTAATGTAAATATCTATTGATTTACCAATTGGACCATAAATTCTATCTTTTAAGAACGGATAAAAAATTGAACTAACTAACCCCGGCAAATTTTTCCTATACTGAAAATAGGCTAACCCTAAAGCTACAACGGCATAAATCGCCCATGCATTAAATCCCCAATGAAAATAAACAAACTTCATTGATGTATTGGCAGCTTGAGAAGTAGAGCCTTCACCGATCGGAGGTGTCACATAATGCATGACAGGCTCCGCAACGCCCCAGAATACTAAACCACAACCCATAGCAGCACTATATAACATAGCTAGCCACGAACCTGTGCTATACTCTGGTTTGTCGTTATCCTTTCCTAGTTTAATATTGCCATATTTAGAAAAAATCAAATAGGCACAGAGAACCAGAAATGAGAAGGCTGCAAAAACATAAAACCATCCAAAATCCTTCGTAGTAAACGCTAACAGAGAAGAAAAAAGTTGATTTAACCATTCAGTATAAAAGATCCCCAAAAAAATAAAAACCAAGGTTAAAGACATTGAGCCTACAGCAATAATATTCTTTTTGTTAATCAATATTTTCCCTCCAATATGTTTAGATTAAGTCATTCTGGTGATTGTTCCTAATTCATCCTTTGAAATCGAGAAGACCACATCCTTTCAAACATTTACCTATAAGTGTTTAATATAATTGGCCATTTTATAATAAAACGCTTACAAGATAAAAAGTCCCGAACACGCTAACAAGAAGGTTATAATCGTGATTTTTTATTTATCGCGTTCAGTTAATAATATTATGAAAGTGATTATATTATAAAGACTAAAAATAAACAATATGAAATTTTCGAAATTTAAAAACTTTTTAAATAACTAAGTTTTTAAAATAGAACCACGTCAAAAAAATAATATAAAACCTATTTATAGTAAATAAATTAAAAATATTAAATAATAAAAAAATTTAAAAAATAGGGTTGTTAATAAAATTGTAACGTGCTAATATACATTTATAAAAATCACGATAATTTAAAAATCATGATTTTTCTATCATTATGAGGTGAAAGGGTGATCTTAGGATTTATGAGTATTCAAACGGAAACGAAAAACTACCTCAACTATATTAATGGGTCCTGGGTGGCATCATCAGATGAACAAGTTTATGCCAGTGTAAATCCAGCAAACACAAGTGATATTGTTGGGTATGTTCCAAAATCAACAATAAAGGAATTAAATGATGCTGTCGCATCAGCTAAAAAAGCATCTAAATCATGGAGAAAGTTAACAGGAGCAGCTAGAGGAGAATATCTCTATAAAACTGCTGCTATCATGGAGCAAAGAGTAGACGATATTGCTGAAACTATGACACGTGAAATGGGTAAAACCATTGCTGAAGCGAAAGGGGAGACAATTCGCGCTATTAATATTCTTCGATATTATGCAGGGGAAGGCCTACGAAAAATCGGGGATCTTATACCATCTACAGATGAAGAGGCTTTAATGTTTACGACTCGAACTCCGCTGGGTGTGGTTGGAATCATCACACCTTGGAATTTTCCAGTAGCTATTCCAATTTGGAAGATGGCACCGGCACTTGTTTATGGAAATACGATTATCTTAAAACCTGCAGGGGAAACCTCTGTAACCGCTATCAAACTAATGCAATGTTTCCATGATGCCGGGTTCCCAGCCGGGGTTGTTAACATTGTCACTGGTTCCGGAAGTGTCATCGGACAAGGAATCATTGATCACCCAGATATTAATGGAATTACTTTCACCGGATCGGATACGGTTGGAAAAACTGTAGGCCACGGAGCATTTGCACGTGGTGCAAAATACCAATTAGAAATGGGTGGGAAAAATCCTGTAATTGTTGCTGCTGATGCAGATCTGGATCTCGCTGTTGAAGCAACTATTAGCGGTGGCTTACGTTCGACTGGTCAGAAATGTACAGCAACGAGTAGAGTGATTGTTGTTAACGAAGTTTACGATGAATTTAAGGAGAAATTATTAAACAAGGTTAAGGACATCAAAGTAGGCAATGGGTTGGATAATGACACATGGATGGGGCCGTGTGCAAGTGAAAGTCAGCTTAATACCGTTTTAACTTATATTGAAAAAGGTATTGAAGAAGGGGCTACTCTCCTTTATGGGGGGTGTAGATTAGAAGAAGGTGAACTTAAAGACGGGTTTTATGTTCAACCTACCGTTTTTGAAAATGTAAAACCTCATATGACCATTGCGCAGGAAGAAATTTTCGGACCGGTTTTAGCTTTAATAAAGGTAAATACAATCGAGGAAGCAATTGAGGTTGCAAATGATGTGAGGTATGGTCTGAGTGCATCTATTTTCACCCAAAATATAGGAAATATGCTTTCATTTATCCAAGACATTGAAGCAGGTCTTGTTCGAGTGAATGCTGAGAGCGCTGGAGTAGAATTACAAGCCCCATTTGGTGGTATGAAGCAGTCTAGCTCACACTCAAGAGAGCAAGGGCAAGCAGCGATTGAATTTTTTACCTCTATTAAAACTGTATTTGTTAGACCATAAAATGTCCAAGGGCATAATTGGTAGTATTTGCTTATTATTAGCGGCAGGCATGTGGGGAGGAATGTACGTTGTAGGTAAATACGTAATGGAGTATATTTCACCATTTGTCCTTTTATGGTTTCGTTATATCCTAGCTTTTTCAATATTATGGTTGTTTTGGTTTATAAAAGGTAAACAAAAGATCGAAAGAAAGGATATAGCGCTTATTGTTTGGTTAGGTTTCATTGGTTATATCGTATCCAATGCTTGCGGGTTTATTGGTACCCACTTATCAAATGCGCATATAGGAGCACTAATCTCTTCCTCCTCTCCAGCATTTACACTTTTGTTAGCTTACTTGCTCAATAAGGAGCCGCTATCTTGGAGGAAAGTACTTTCAATTACTTTAGCAACCTGTGGTTTATTTCTGGTGATTGGAATAGGAGAGGGAGAAGGAAGTGCGAGTTTGTTTGGCAATTTAATTTTAATTATTGGTGCATTTTCTTGGGCTTTATATAGCGTAAATATCAAGAAAATTAGTGGGAAGTATTCTACACTAACAATCACTACTTTTTCGACAGGAATAGCTCTGATCATAATAACTCCTGTTATGCTTATAAACTTAGAAAAACAAGAACTTCTTTATTTGAAAGAGATCCCAATCCAAGCAGGAATCTTATATCTAGGTTTATTTGCGACAGCAGCAGCTTTTTATTTATGGAATAAAGGAATGGAAATGATGGAGGCTGGGATTGGATCAATTTTTTACTTTTTCACTCCAGTTATTAGTGGCTTTTTCGGTTTTATATTTCTTGAAGAAAAAATCTCTAATAGTTTTATTGCTGGTGGATTATTAATATTAATTGGAATAGTCCTTCCGTTTCTAAAAAATACTAAGATCCTTCGGAAAAGTAGTGTTATAGAAATACAGAATGAGAATATGCAGGAAAATAAAGTGTAATGTATTAGGAACTATAGGTCCATTCGAGCCATTTAAAAATCACGTTCATATTTTGAACATGTTTATGATAAAAATGATTATATCTATTAAGGAGTGAAGAAAATGGAAACTTTATTAAAAGAAAATGAGGTACCTAAGAAAACTGAGAAAGGATTAATTGATTGTGATGTGCATCCATATTTGGAAGATTTTAACGAATTAATCCCATACTTAGAAGAAGGTATTCAGCGTCATATGAATATCGGAAAATTCGAAAAAAATATGCTAACAAATATGAATGCAGGTTCCTTTACTTTTCCGAAATCTAGATATGGAAATCCAAACCATGTGCTTCGCTTAGATGCTATTACACCAACTGGTGGTGTTCCAGGATCAGATCCGGTTTTTGCAGTTAAGGATCTATTTGAGCGTCACAATCACACTTTTGGAATCTTAAATATTGGTCATGGTACGATGGCTGGTTATCATAATATCTATATTGCTGCAGGCTATACATCAGCATCAAATGATTGGTTATATGAGCGTTGGATAGAAAGTGATCCTCGTTTTAAAATGACGATGTCAGTGACACCGACTGCACCGGATTTAGCTATTAAGGAAATTGAACGTATTGGGGATAAATCGGGAATTGCCGGAATTAACTTACAAAGCATTAATATTCCGTTGGGACATAGGCATTTTTGGCCTCTTTATGAAGTAGCACAGGAATATAATCTTCCAATCGTATTACACCCGGATTGTGAAGGAACAGCAGAGTATGCTCCCCCTAATGCCGTAGGTCCAGCTTCAAGCTATATGGAGTGGCATACAACGTTATCACTTATTGCACAAAGGCAAATTATGAGTCTTGTCTGTGAGGGTGTGTTTGAGAAATTCCCTAATTTGAAATTCAATTTTATTGAATATGGGGTTTCTTGGCTGCCATCTTTAATGTGGAGACTTGATAAAAACTGGAGGGCGCTTCGCAATGAAATTCCATGGGTTAAGGAATTGCCAAGTGAGTATATCAGAAGAAATGTTCGTTTAGGAACTCAACCAATTGAGGAATCCTTCCATCCTAAAGATATAGTTGACCTCATCAAAATGGCGAAAGCAGAAGATATGTTGTTATTTGCTAGTGATTACCCTCATTGGGACGGGGATGAGAGTAACAGAGCTTTCTTACACTTCCCAGAAGAATTGAAACAGAAGATTTTTTATGAGAATGCTAAGAATTCATATAGACTCTAATCGTTTGATCGTAAAATCAATATTAAATAGGAGGAAATCCCATGGATACTATTCAAAAAAGAACATTAAGTAGTGTAGTAGTGTGCTCAACTGAAGATTTAAAACCTGGTCAACGGAAATTAGTAGTAGTCGACGGATCGGAAATTGCTGTCGTCAATGTTGAGGGAAACCTTTATGCCTTTCGTAATCGCTGCCCACATCAAGGTGTAGAAATGATTTATGGCAGTATAAGCGGTACTACTCTACCATCTGAGCCTGGAGAATATAATTATGGCTGTGACAACCAGATAGTAAGCTGTCCGTTGCATGGCTGGGAATTTGAGATGAAAACCGGAAAGTCACTGTTTAGTCCCGACAAGGTTTCCATAGGCACCTATGAAATTCAAGAGGTTGATGGATCGATTGTGCTTAAACTAAATCGCGAACCAAAAAACATCAGTGTGAAGAACTTCCAATGTTCACATTAATAATTTAAAGGTATATATGCGGGTTTAAAGTTCATAATTTTCAAAATAGATAATTTTATGGAGGTAAAAGGAATGACAAAAATTACAAAAAGCTTAGTTACATTAATAAAGGCAGAGGAAATCGAATATAGTCCACTTGGTATTGAGGCGGAAGTTCAAGAGTTAGCCTTAGCTGTGAATCCATTTTCCGAAACAATGGGTGGTGGAATTTGCAGAATGAAAGAATGCAATTTTGATTGGCAGCTTAGATATGACGAAATCATCTTTGTTCAATCAGGTAGTATGTATATTGGTCATAATGGTAAAAAAATTGAGGCCGTACAAGGTGATATCTATTACATGAAAGAGGGAGCGAAGATTACGTACGGTACTGATGCTGAAGTAGAATTCTTCTTCTCTACTTATCCAATCGATTGGAAGGAATCTAAAAAAGATGTTGTATATGAAGAAACTGGTGAGGATTTAGTTACCCTGATTAAGGGTGGACAAATCGAATATAGTTCTTTAGGTATTGAAGGTGAAATCGAGGAAATTGCTCCTGTTTTAAATAAAATTTCTGCCAATATGGGTGGAGGTATTTGCCGCATGAAAGAATGCAATTTTGATTGGCAGATCAAGTATGATGAGATGATTTATGTTTCTAAGGGAAGCATGTACATTACTCATAATGGAGAAAAGATTGAAGCCAAACAAGGTGACATTTACTTTATGAAAGACGGAGCAGAAATTACCTATGGAACAGATGATGAAGTAGAGTTTTATTTTACGCTGTATCCAGTAAATTGGAGAGAGTTGCAAAAATAATAGATTTCAAGATTAATATGAGCCCATCTAACATTTTTATTAGATGGGCTTGATAATAAAATTTTGTTATGTGAGGTGAAAGGGTAGATGGATGCCGTTATTTGCTATCTTCCATTGAAAAATGGAAAAAAATTTACTGAAGAAACGTGGGGATTAGTGGAATTAGCAAACACAATTGCTCCCGAAAATACGAAATTAGTAGCCTTTGTGGTTCATTCAAGTATATCACCTGACCAATTAGAGCAATTGCCTTTTGATGAAGTTTATCACGCAAATGTTGAACAAGATAACTGGAAAGTATCCGACTACCATTTCCAGGCCTTTCGAAGAATGCAAGCTAGTTTAAATTATCAAAATGAGGTTTATCTATTTTCATCACAATCACTTTACCAGGACGTTGCATTGAAAGCATCGCTGCAATCTGAGATTCCAATAATAACGAATGCAATGGAAGTTACCAATGAAAATAACGGTTTAACTGTTAAGCGTGAAATTTATAAGGCAAAGGCTAATGAATTTACTGTATTTTTAGAAGATAAAAAGCAAATGATTACGTTTGAAAAATCGATTTTATATGGAAAACAGCTGTTTGGAAAACCAAACTTTATCGAGGAAATGAAAATCAAGTATGATAACAGCCCTATTAAGTTCATATCTGAGTACCAAGTCGATTGGAAAGAATTGAAAATAACAGAGGCAAAATCTGTTATAGGGATTGGAAGAGGTGTATACGGAGGAGATGCTTTTGATTCTATATTACAGCTTGCGGAAATATTAAATGCCCCAATTGGAGGAAGTAAAGTTGCTGATGAATTGGGATTGATACCAAGAGAAAAACGTATTGGAGCCAGTGGATCAACTATTGAAGCAGATATTTATGTTGCAATCGGAATTTCTGGATCCTCTCAACATTTGGAAGGAATCAAAGGTGTAAAGTATGTTGTTGCGATAAATAATGACCCATCCGCTCCGATTTTTAAGCGCTGTGATATTGGCATTGTTGGTGATTATAAGGATGTGGTGCCAAAACTCGTGCAATCCCTTTTACAAGAAAGGCAGAGTGAAGAAAGTAATGAATATTTGCATATTAGTTAAACCTGTCATTGATCCAATATCCGTTAAGTGGGATCATGAAGACCAACAATTTTCGTTCCTAAGCTATACCTTTAATTCTGCTGATCTTCAAGCTTTGCAATGGGCTTGTGACTATAGGGCAAGGAATGGTGCTACCATTACGGCCATTGTTGCATTCGATTCGAAAATGTTGATAGATGAGAAGCGATTACTCAAATATGATCTGGATCGTTGTATTGTTCTCAAGCAGCCAGGACTAAATGAACACCGTGATGAAGTTGCAAAAATACTGGCAGGAGAAATAAAAAAGCAACCGTTCGACGTCATATTAAGTGGTTCTGTAAGTGAGGATGATAATTTAGGAGTAACACCTACATTAGTAGCGGAGCTTTTACACATTCCCTCTTTAACCAATATCCATCAAATAGAAATTCAATCGGAAAAAGTATGGAAAGTTTATCGTAGTGAAGAACGAGGGACTGTTCAAACATATGAAGTCAAATTACCGATTTTGATTGGTGTAGCCGCTTCTTTTGGAAGAAGACGCTATATTCCACGATATAGTCGTTTTGCTAAAGTCCAAAAAAATATCGAAATTCAGAATTTAAGTGAAAAACTTCAAGATTCAAAGGTAAAAGTATTAAAAGTATCTGAGCCAAAACCGAATATTCGTTATTTTGATATTCCAAATGACAGTCTTTCAACCGAACAGCGTCTTTTAAAAATTATGGGTCTTGCCCAGGACCAAAAGGAACGGTCTGGTGTAAAGGTGGCTTCAGTTGTAAATGAGCAGACGATACATTTTCTTTCGCAAAAATTACAAAAATGGCTAAAGGAGGGTTAGCGGATGCAAACCATACAACGAGATACATTTTGGATGATTTCTACGGAGTATAAATTGACTATGTATATCCTAGCAGCTATTGCAATAGGATTTTTTGTATATGGGTTCTATCGTCGCTACCGCTTATGGAAAAAAGGGGTTAAAGAAAAAGCCAGTTGGAGTGATGTAAAAGCGAACATTGGCTTTTTCTATAAAATGGCGATAGAACAAAAGAAGGTAAAAAGAGATCGGCTATATGGATGGATGCACCGATTTACAAGTTATGGATTTGTCATTTTATTCATTGGAACAGTATTGGTAGTGATTGATTATGATTTTAAAATACCCTTGTTGCAAGGGAATTTTTATCTTTTTTATGAATTGATTTTAGATATTTTTGGTGTGTTATTCCTTATTGGTTTATTGCTTGCAATGATAGTACGTGCTCGAAAAAAAAGAGCAAGACTCAGGACTGGTTTGGCAGATCAAGCTTTTCTCCTACTGCTCCTACTTATTGGAATTGGGGGCTATATAATAGAAGGAATTCGGTTATCTGCAGTAGAAATTAGCTATGCCCAATGGTCGATTGTAGGTTATGCACTTTCAGGTTTTTTTCAAGGGAGTTCACTCTTTAGTGTAGAGTCTTATCCTATTTGGTGGCTTAGCCATTGTATATTAGCATTTATACTTATTGCTATTATCCCATATACCAAATTATTGCACTTTTTGACTGCCCCTATCAATATACTTTTCCAGCCAGTGAAACGAACTGGAAAAATTGGTACACCATATAACTTGGAAGAAATGTCTGAAGAAGAACGCTATGAATCTTTTAAAATAAAAGGTGTTAACAAAATTACAGATTTTACAAACTGGCAGTTACTTAGTACAGATGCTTGTACGGAGTGCGGCCGTTGTGACAGTCAATGCCCGGCCAATAACAGTGGGAAGCCATTAGCGCCACGGTCTATTGTGCTGAAAATTCGAGATCACATGCCAAAGGATCAAGAGGTACTTTCTTTCATTGCTCCTGAAGAACTGCAATCTTGTACAACTTGTGGGGCCTGTGTAGAAGCTTGTCCTGTTTCAATTAATCATATAGATTTAATTTTATCAATGAGACGGGGCCTAATTCAAAATCAAATCATCGAGCAGGAAGTGGAAAATACGCTTGTAAAGCTTGAGGAACAACATAATATTTTTGGAAAACCATGGTCAGACCGTGAAGATTGGAGTAAAGGACTTCATGTTCCAGTATTAGATAATGATAAAAATAGTAAAAAGAAAGAGGGGGCTTAATAATGGAAGTTTTATTTTGGGTTGGATGTGCTACCGCCTATGATACAAGATTACAATCAATCGCAAGGGCGTTTTCAGATATTATGAATAAAGCGAATGTCGATTTTGCAATTTTAGGAACGAAAGAACGTTGTACGGGCGATATTGCTCGTCGTATGGGTGATGAGGCCCTATTTCAGGAATTGGCACAATACAATATTAAAACCCTCAAAGAACACGAGGTGAAATCGATTGTAACCACATGTCCGCATTGTTTCAATATGTTTAAAAACGAATACCCTGCGCTTGGTGGGGATTTTGAAGTTACACATTATACAACTTTTATAGTTAACCTAATTCGGGATGGTCGTTTAAAACTACCTACGAAACAAAAACGTGAAATTGTAACTTATCATGATCCGTGTTACCTTGGAAGACAAAATGGAATCTTTGCTGCACCTAGGGATATTTTAGAAATGCTAGGATACGAGATTGTTGAAATGGAACGAAGTAAAGAACAATCTTTCTGTTGTGGTGCTGGTGGAGGTTCTATGTTTGAAACTACCCAAAGGGGAGAGAAAATTAATACTCTCCGAGGAGAAGAAGCGGTTAAAACGGGTGCCTGTTCTACGATGACATCCTGTCCTTTCTGTCTTGTGATGATGGAAGAGGCGATTGGGTCTATAAACCAAACCAAGGGTACTAATATGGCTACAAGGGATATTGCCGAAGTGGTGAATTCCCTAGTGGAAAGCAGCGGCAAATAAGAAAGGAGGAAAGAAGTATGTCCACATTTAAATACCTATTTACACCGAAGAAGATAGGTTCATTAATGATAAAAAATCGAATATTGAGCACTGGTCATATGACTTCATATGTTGAAAATGGCATTCCAACTGATCGCTTAATAGCCTATCACAAGGAAAGGGCAAAAGGCGGAGCTGGACTTATAATAATGGAAGCGAATGCTATTCATCCGACCGCTTTTTTTACAGCTGATACCATTTGTGCTTTTAAAGATGAAGTCATACCTTATTATAAAAAATTAGCAGAAGCTGTTCATCCATATGGAACAAAGATGTTTGTACAACTCTTTCATCCTGGAAGAGAAGTGTTTCCGTCAGGAACTTCGGTCGCTGTCGCTCCTTCCTCTGTTCCAGCTGATCGTTTTCGTATTATTCCAAAGGAGCTGGAATTGGATGAAATCAAAGATATTATTAAAGGTTATGCAGATACTGCTTTAAGGGTAAAGACAGGTGGACTTGATGGAGTAGAAATCGTTGCCTCCCATGGTTATTTACCTAGTCAGTTTTGGTCCCCACGTTTAAATCTTAGAAAAGATGAATATGGAGGACAATCACTTGAGAATCGTTTACGCTTTTTGAAAGATATTGTTGAAGAAGTTCGAGGAAAAGTGGGTTCTGACTTTGTTGTTGGTTTACGTCTAAGTGTCGATGATTTGGAAGATGAAGGCGCTGAATATGGAGAAATACAAGAGATTTTAAGATACATTGATAAACAAATTGGTGGCCTAGACTATTTTAACTTAACGGGTGGCAGCTCTGCTACTTATGCTAGTTCAGCCTTTATTGTACCACCGGCACCGGTACCTCCCGCTCATTTTGCTTCACATGCAGCCAAGATTAGAGAGCAAGTTTCCGTACCTATTTTTGTGGCTGGGCGTATTAATGATCCTGTTATAGCTGAAAATGTTCTGGCGAATGGTCAGGCAGATATGGTGGGAATGACAAGAGCAATGATCTGTGATCCGCATATGCCGAATAAAGCATTACGAGAGGAATTTGACCGGATCCGAGTCTGTATCGGATGTGACCAAGCCTGTATTGGTCATATGCAACTGGATATACCAATCAGTTGTTTACAAAATCCGGTAACAGGTAGAGAGTTGCAATATGCAGACATGCCGAAAGCTCAGAAAGTGAAATCAATCGCCATTATTGGAGGCGGTCCAGCGGGAATGAAGGCAGCTGCTATTGCAGCGGAACGAGGGCATCGAGTTACACTTCTAGAAAAGAGTGATGAATTAGGGGGACAAGTGAAATTAGCACGGAAAGTTCCTGGCAGAGAGGAATTCGGTGAGTTAGTTTCAAACTTAAAGCGCGATCTTGATTATTATCGGGTAGATGTTCGTTTAAATGTTGAAGCCACAAAGGAAATGATTCTGAATATGGCTCCAGATGAAGTCATCATCGCAACAGGTGGAAATCCATATATTCCTCATGCCAAGGGGATGGATCTCCCTCATGTTGTCACCGCTTGGGATATTTTATCACGACGAAAAGAGCCAGGGAAGAAGGTAGTAGTTGCTGATTGGAAAGGTGACATGACTGGGGTGGGAGTTGCCTTATATTTGAAAGAGCTAGGTTGTGACGTTGAACTAGTTACGTCATGTTACCAAGTAGGTCATTCCATTCAAGAGAAAGTAAGATCTTTTGTTCTAACACAATTATTTTTAAATGAGGTTGAAATGACCTCTCAATATAAAATATCGGAAGTTACTGAGGATTCAGTTGCTTTTTCTAATATTTATACTGGACAAAAAATTAAAAGGGAGAATGTTGATACAGTTGTCTTAGCCTATGGTCTTCTCCAGGAAAATAGTTTATTTCATCAATTAAAGGAGCATATGTCTACTATTCATAGAATTGGCGATAGCTTAATTCCACGAACTGTAGAGGAAGCGATCTTGGAAGGTTTCAAATTAGCAGTAAATCTATAGTAACTAAGGAGGAAATAAACATTGCACACGACAAAAGTCCTTTCTTCTACGGATTTTTCTTTCTCGATAAATGGTCAACAGGGAGTACTGGAGGATGTATTCCCTGGTTTCAATACAAGTGATCGAATAGGAATTGTAGTTAGGCGGCCAGGAGGGGGTGTTGGTGCATGCGCTCTCCTTATGGCAGCCATTACTCGTTTTTATGATTTTTACCGTCCTTTATTGGGGAATGAACCTGATAAACTGCGAATCTATCCAGATTTCTTTATTTTTCATGTAGGAAAGCGTCATTTGAACTATTACTGGTTGGATATTTGGCCACAACATAAAGAGGTTATAACAGAAGAAAACCCTGAATTGATCTTGGAAGCCATTAATGATCGTGGCATCACCCGATTATTGGTAGAAGATACTAAACCGCTGTCTTATCCATTTCTTCGTGAAACAATCAGCAGTGCGGAACAACGTATCGTAAGTGCATTAGCCTATTCACCTACGGGTAAAGTAGAAAATGGGGACGTGTGTATAAAGAGTAGCGCCGCTATAGAGAATTATATTGCTTCCACATTAGAACTTTCAGAAGAAATAACAGAAGAAGAAAAGATGCGAATAAAGCAAGAACGAAAAATGATCATTTCTAATCATTGTGCAATGGAAACATATCGTCGGATTAACCAATCCGAGGCTATATTTATGTTAATCTGATGGAGTATAAACCCCCATACACATACCGCATTCGCTGGTGTTGACTAAATATATGAATTATTGTACGGTTAATATGGTAAGTTCTTTCTATATTAATATATATTAGGACAACGGTGAGTTGTTTTTGAGAAATTTGTATGTTTTGAGGTGGGGGAAATGGAACGAAAAGAAATACAAATGACGCGGATGTGGAAATATTTTATTGATGCTACTGCGGAAATTATTGAGAAAGAAGGTATAGAAAATGTCACTATTCGTAAGATAGCCAAAATTGCAGGATATACAAGTGCAACGATTTATAATTATTTTGAGGAGCTGTCTCATTTAATTTTCTTCGCTTCAATGAGATTTATAAATCCATATATCAAGGAATTATCCCATTATATGACTACCGGTGAGAACTCGGTTGAAAAATATTTATTAAGCTGGGAGTGCTTCTGTAAACATTCCTTTCATAATCCTCAAATTTACCACGCTATTTTCAATGCTGATTTGGGAGCAAAACCAGAGGAACTATTAACCCATTATTTTGAAGTGTATCAAAATGATTTGACTGGTTTGTCTGAGGATATTAAACCATTAATTTTTGAACATAATATTTCTAAAAGAAGTAAAACCATGCTTCTTAAAGCTGTTGAAGAGGGATATTTTGAAGAGATTGATATTGAAGAAATTACTACCATGACCATTCTTATTTGGAGAGGTATGTTAACAACGATAATGAATAACCGTAGAGATTATGAACCAGATGAAGCCGTTGCTGAGACTATGAGGTATGTTAGAAAAATAACCCTCAGCTTACTAAAAAAACCTTTAGAAATATCTAAATGAAACAAAAAGCTAATTTATAGTTAGCTTTTTGTTTTTTTATACTGATTGTCGTGTCAGATCAAGGCTTTGATGGAGGGGGAGTTTGATAGAGAAACAAGTCCCCTTTTGAGGCTCGCTAGTCACATTAATACTTCCGTTCATTCCTTTTATGATGCTAAAGGAAACCATCATCCCTAATCCTGTTCCTTTTTCTTTGGTCGTAAAATAGGGCTCGCCAAGCCGGTTTATTTGTTCTTGTGTCATTCCTTTTCCAGAATCAAGAATATCGATTTGTAACTCTGAATGGTGTTGGCGTAAAAGTACTTGTAGTTCGCCGCCATTCGGCATAGCTTCTATTCCATTTTTTAAGACATTGATTAAGCATTGCTGGAGTTTTTGCCTATCTCCGAGAACAAAATAATCTTCATCATTTAGTAAGCGGAGATGGATTTGGACTGTATTCATATTGGCAAGTTGTGTAACGATACTTACCGCATGCTGAAGTTCATGCCCTATATTAATCATTTCCCTGTTTTCAATTGCCGGTTTCGCGAACATTAAATAATCATTAATAATTTCTGTCGCGCGATCAAGTTCTTGTATCGCAATACCCCAGAGCCGCTTCTTTGAATCATCTGCTAAATCTTCATGGAACATTTGCATAAAACCTTTAGCGACTGTAAGAGGGTTTCGAACCTCATGAGAAATACTCGCTGCCAGGTGACTGACTATTTCCAATTTCTCGGACTTACGTGCTAATTCTTCTGTTCTCTTTTTCTCTGTAAGGTCTTGGAAAATACCAAATATCCCAACGATTTTTTCATCAATTAAAACAGGAATAAAAGTAACCTTGTAGTCGAATACGAGACCTTGCTCATGATGAATGGAAACTTCAAAGTCTTGTGGTTTCCCTTGAATGGCTTGCTGAAAATGGGCTATTGCCGCATTCTCTTTTATATTATTAACCTACCTTGCCAAAAGGTCTGGCATAGCATGATTAACTTGGAGGCTTTTTCCTTCCAAATCAAATAACACAATGGTGTCAGGATAATTTTGAAAGAGAGATCGATATCGCTGTCTACTCTCGGACAATCTATATTTAATTTCTTCTAATTCTTTTGTTCTACCATATACTTTTTCCTCGAGATGCTGATTGAGATGGGACAGTTCTTCATTTTTCAAGGATAGTTGTTCGGTTCTTTCTTTTACTTTAGATTCAAGCGTATCATTTAATTGTTGTAGCCGCCTTAATAGACCATCGTTTTCGAATAATATAATCACTTGCCTAATAATGATGAAACACAATACAATTGTGCCTCCGATAGATATACTGAACAATTCGCTATCTTTAAGTACCATCAAAACGGTTAATAGTAAGATGCTAATATAAGGGGCAGAAGCCTGTCCTAACCTGAACAATGGCTGTATTTCTGTTTGTTTGAGTTCTTCGTTTTCACTTTCAAAAAAACTCGAAAGCCCGATAAGCAATATGCTTATACTCCAAAGCGGATACAGTAAAGTATAACGTTCGAAACTAGAAAAAATTTCTTGGTAAAGGTAAATTGATTCAGCAATGATATAAAAAATCATTCCAGTTAAGTTCAAAAGTAATACATAAGTAGGAAAGTACTTTTTATAAGATAAATAAAGTAAGATAATACCAAGTAAGACACTAAGCATTCCAATCGAATAGCCTACTGATAACCCCATTTGAAAGAGGGATAATTTTTCTTCAAATAGGGTTGGTCTTACTAAATACACCCAAACGATAGTTATGAAAACGCTCATGATGATACAAACATCTAAAAATAACTGTAATATACGGTATTTCTCTCTTTTTTCGTATATTTTATAAAACAGAGCAAAGGCATAGGACACTAAAGTGAGAATCCAAAATAGATCAGCCCATCCAAGAAAGATATAATTGCCATCCATAAAGTATTGATAATATCTCCATATTAATTCCGCAATTAAATAATTTAAACAACTGATCAATAATATGACCCAGAATATTTTTCTTTTCCCACTCATTCTTTTAATGTTGAGAGATAAAAAGAGAGCAGCAAGGAGAGGGGCAAGAATTGAGAAAATCCCACCACCAAAATACTTTAATTCTTTTAAATCCTTAAATACAAAGAGCCAAGAATAATATGTAATTGAATAAACAAAAACAACTAGTATAGCAAGCCGTACTCTGTAATCCTGTAAAGCCATATATATCCCACCTTTTACATTGAAAATGCCTATATTAAGTGCGGCAATAAAAATCGTGCTCATATTATGAGCGTGTTCAAAGCGGTGTTTTTATTATAATATATATCTAAAATACTAACAATATTTTTTCAGAATCTTCAATCGAATTATAGGGAAGTTTGTTACAGCCCATCTATTATTCGTATAAATTTAACTATTAACACCTTTCTAATAATTCTGAAATTTAGTTGTATTGGTAACTTTAATGTGATATTATCTAATTGTGTAAATCGTGATTATAAATAAATCGCGATTTTTATTAACTAAATAAAGGAAGAAAAAAGCTAAAATTTATGCGTGTGCGATAAATAACAAAATACTCAGAAAAAGGAGTTGGGTGAAATGGAATTAGGATTGAAAGGAAAGGTTGCACTAATCACTGGTGGGAGTAAAGGGATTGGCCTTGAAACCGCTTTGCATTTAGCCAATGAAGGTGTAAGCATTGCTATCTGTGCAAGAAATGAGGATCATCTAAAGGTAGCTGCAAATCGTATTTTCGAAAAGACAGGTGTTGAAGTATTACATATTTCAGGTGATGTCACTAAAGAAGAGGATTGCAAAAGAATAGTCACTCAAACAGCCGAACATTTTGGAAGATTAGACATTGTAGTTAATAACGCAGGAGCAACTGCTGCGCAGTCATTTGATCAAGTTGACACTGATCTTTGGCAGCATGATCTCGATTTAAAATTATTTGGTGCGATTCATTGTTCACGCTATGCCACTCCTTATATGCGCCAAGCTGGTGGCGGATCAATCGTGAACGTGACGGCTGCCATGGGCAAGACCCCTCCGGCATCCTCACTACCTACCAGTGTTAGTCGAGCAGCAGGTATGGCTCTTACAAAAGCGATGAGCAAAGACCTTGGTACGGATAACATTCGAGTTAATACTGTGTGTATCGGTTTAATAAGAAGTGATCAATTTGAGAAAGTATGGAAAAAAGAAGCACCGCAACTTACATGGGAACAGTATGTAAGAGAAAGCAAGTATGAAAATCAAATCCCTCTGGGACGAATTGGAAATACTGACGAGGCTGCTAATGTCATTACATTTCTTGTTTCGGATGCTGCCTCTTATGTAACGGGCACATCCATTAATATAGACGGTGGTATGTCGGGAGTTCTTTAAAAAGTGTAGAACTAATTGGGGGATATCGATGAAACCAAAAATATTTACAACGGTTCCATTGCCTGAAAAGGTGGAAAATTATATTGCGGAGTATTGTGAAATTCGTAAATGGACAGGGGATAAACCCATTCCACGTCATATTTTAATGGAAGAGATTAAGGATGTAGTAGGTTTATATTCAACTGGTGGAAGTATTGATGAAGAATTGTTGCGGCACGCACCAAATTTAAAAATCGTAAGTAATGTATCCGTCGGCTACAACAACTTTGATCTGGAAGCAATGAAAAAGTTCAATGTAATTGGAACGAACACTCCGTATGTTTTGGATGAGACTGTAGCTGATTTAACGTTTGCCTTAATACTAAATGTAGCCAGACGTATATCTGAATTAGACAGAATGGTAAAAGAAGGACAGTGGAGAAAATCAAATAATGATAAAGAATACTTTGGAGTAGATGTTAATTTAACGAAGTTAGGAATCATTGGAATGGGTAGAATTGGTAAAGCTTTGGCAAGGAGAGCGAAGTTTGGATTCAATATGGATGTTCTCTACTATAATAGAAATCGCAGACTGGATGTAGAAGAAGAATATGGTGTGAAATATGCAGAGATGCAATCTTTGCTGGAAAACTCTGATTTTGTTGTGCTTTTGATACCGCTTACTCCAGAAACATATCATTTGATTGGTGAACAAGAATTTAAATTAATGAAGAAATCTGCGTTTTTCATCAATGTATCCCGTGGACAAACAATAGATGAGCAAGCACTTATTTCAGCTTTACAAAATAAAGAAATTAGAGGTGCTGGTTTGGATGTTTTTACAAAGGAGCCTGTTGAACCTGAAAATCCATTATTGCAAATGAATAATGTTGTAGTAACTCCACATATCGGTTCCGCTACTGAACGGACTCGTGAAGATATGGCAATGAGAGCAGTACAAAATTTAGTAGCAGTCGTCACCGGAAAAGATCCGATTGACCGGGTGATTTAAAAAACAATAAGTAAATTAGCAAAAAAGCAATGGAATTTTCACAGCCATTGCTTATTTTACTTTCTAACAAGTTACTCTGATAAATTCTTTGCTCGTAACATGTCACTTACTTGTTGAAGCTTAGCGATGGAGGTTTCGGATGTTCTTCTTCCAAGCTCTATAACTAAAGCTTCCAGTATTAAAATCGTTGGAAGAACGGAATATTGTTTACTGCTTGCTTTCGTTTTTAAATTTACAGAAGCATACGATGCCGCTGGCGATGCTAGGTGGTCGGTAACAAGTATGACCGGCTTGCTATTTTTATAACAAAATTCTGTAACTTCAATTCCCATCATAGATAAAGGGGCGTTATCAATTAAGAGAAGAACGTCATCTTCAGTAAACCTTAGTATACGGTCAAAGATGAAATCGGTATCGTAGCTTAGTTGTTGAACTTCTGGATAGAATTCCTCTAATAAAAGCCCCATATAAATGGCTAATCCTTTACTTGAACGCAGTCCTAATATGCTAACTCTTTTTGCTTTTAATAATAGTTGAGTGGCAAGTTCAAACTCATTTAATAATGAAGGTGTTACTGTCTGATTAAGTATTATTTCGGTTTCTTTCAAACATTTTCTTAACGTATGATCACTTTGATCGGTGTTTTTAAAAGACTCTTGCAGGTACCAATAAGCAGATGGGGTACTTTGTATGGCTGCTTCATGTATATCTTTTTTTATATCAGAGTAACTTTTATACCCGAGGTTTTTAATAAGGTTCATAACAGTAGTAGTGCCGACCTTGGCTGCTTCCGAAAGTTCAGCAATTGTTAATACGCCAACCGATTGATAATTTTCAATTAAATAATCACATTGGCTTTTTTGTTTTTTGGGTAAAGACTCTCTTTGATTTAGTATATAGCCGAGAACCCTCGTGACTTCAGTCATGAGATGAATCGGCTTCGGACAAGGGTTAGCTTTTGCTAACTCAATTGTCCGACATTTTCATTCCTGCTAAAGCACATATGATATTTTTAAAATTATAAAAGTCGTTGTTAATTCAATATATATCTAGATACATATGAAATGGTTCGTAGTATAATAGACCTGAGGTGGGAAC
>JAEWMK010000004.1 GCA_023457235.1 Bacillota bacterium | reverse complement strand
GCCATGGGGTCGGGTTCTGCGTCCCACCTTTGGACTCAAAAAAAGAGCCGCGGGGTCGGAAAAGAGCCGCGGGGTCGGGAACTGCGTCCCATTCTTGGCCAAAAAATACCACAGGACCCGGACCTATGTCTCACCCTGTGTTCCGAAAATATAAATCTACCTATTTATAGCGTAATGAATAGTTTCCATTTTGTCCATATGGAAATGAATGTAAGACGCCAGAATTTACTTATAAATAAAAAAAATATACCCGTACTCTCATACGGATATATTCAACAAATTTCCCCTGACTCCTGCCAGTTTTCTTATTTATAAAGCATTTTGATTGCTGTTTGAAGCTGGATGTCGTTTTTCTCGTCACGTACTTCTTCAATGATTTTTTCTTGAAGTTTTTGTGCTGTATCCTTATCAATTTGACCGGAGACCGGCATTCCGTTTGCCTTTTGGAAGGCTTGAACAGCAACCTCAGTTTGCTTGCTGAAGTAACCATCATGACGACCTGGTTCGAAGCCAAGGCCTTTTAGCATTAATTGCGCGCTTTTCACTTGTTCATTATTTTGATCGAAGGCAAGTGGTTGATCTTCAATTTGAATCGGACTTGAATAGAAATAATCCGGTTGCTTCATTTCAACTGTTGGCTCAACACCTTTTTTATGAATCCAATTGCCATCCGGTGTTAACCATTTAAACAATGTCAGCTTAATATTACTGCCGTCACCTAGTGGAACAGCCTGCTGCACAGTCCCTTTTCCGAATGAAGTTTCACCAATAATATCGTAGCCGCCTGCTTCTTTTAAGGCACCGGCTAAAATTTCAGATGCTGAGGCACTACCTTTATCAATTAAAACTGTAATTGGATAGTTTTTCTTTTCTTTTAGAGATGAGAAAAACCGTTCCTTCTCACCGTTTCGATTTTCAATTTGTACATACGGCTTTTTATCCGTCACTAAAAGTTTTAAAATATCTTCCACACTTTGCAGATAACCGCCTGGATTTCCACGAACATCAATGACCAATCCAGCAATTTTTTGACTTTCAAGTTCTTTTAATTGAGCAGTAAAATCCTTTGCTGTTTCTTCAGAAAAGCTTGTGATTTCAATATAACCAATTTTGTTACCTTGATAGTCTTTAACGGAACTGTACACTGTTTCAATTGGAATTTCGTCTCTTGTTACTTCAATTTTTAAAGTACCGGTTACACCTGGTCGCTCAACCTCAAGGATGGCTTTTGAACCTTTTTCACCACGAATCTTCAAGACCGCTTCGTATAAGTCAAGTCCCGCCAAGGTTTGACCATCAACGCTTAGAATATAATCATTTGGCTTCAGTCCGGCTTTTTCAGCAGGTGAATCCTTAAATGGCGCGACAATGGTGACCTTACCATCCGTCATACTCACTTCCGCCCCAATTCCTTCAAACGAAGAATCCAATGACTGCTCAAATTGACCAGCAGTTTCTTTATCCATATAAACGGAATATGGGTCCTCAAGCGTGTTGACCATTCCGGAAATAGCGCCTTCAACAAGCTCATCCCGTTTAACCTCTTCAACATAGCTTCCTGAAATCAGCTCCAACGCCTGCTTGATTTTAGCTAAATCCTCTTCTGTACTTTTGTCCCCCTTGGCAAACACACTGCCCGGATGGGTGTTTCCATTGATGCCATTTAGTAAAAAATAAGAAATCCCCGCTCCAACAATAAGCGAGACTGCCATCAACACAAAAACGATTCTTTTACGAAATATCATACGACTCACCCCAATATCTATCTCTAAAATATTTTAACATATATGCGCTTGGACAGGAAAAGGCATCACACCCAATCAGTGCGATGCCTTTCAAGTGTCCCTATAACTATATGACAAGCTTGTACGAATTATGATTTTAACTTTATTCATCTGAATAAAGTTAAAGCCTCCGGCGGATGCCTCAGATTTTTAAAGGTAATTTTTCGAGCAAGCTCGAAAAAATCTGGGCACAAATACACCAAGGCGTATTTGATTATATCACATTTCACTAGAAATTAATATATTTCCGCGGGTCCACTGAATTAGACTTTGATGCATTCCATGATCCTTCGTGAATTTCAAAGTGTAAGTGGGCCCCATAAGATCGGCCTGTATTACCCATGTATCCTAATATGTCACCCTTACTCACGGTTGCACCTTCGGAAACTTTACGGCTTTCCATATGCGCATAAAGGGTTGTGTACATTTTGCCATTAATATTATGAGAAATAAAGACAACATTTCCGTAAGAAGATGAATAGTATGAACGGAACACGATGCCATCGGCTGCTGCAACGATCGGTACATCTGATCCGCGTTTACCAATATCAATACCAGCATGAAGCTTGCCCCAGCGTGATCCGTAATTTGACGTTACCGGACCATTCGCGGGTCTACTAAAAGTACCATCCGAAATCGGAGGCTTTTCTCCCCTTTTCTTCGCTTCCTCAATGCGGCGTTGCTGCTCCTGCCATTGTGCCAGCAATTTCTTATAAGATGCTTCCTGTTTACGCAGGATTTCATCTTGTTCAGCAAGGTCTAATAGTTCATCTTCGATTTGTTCTTCTTTTTCCTTCAATTCAGCCATTAATTTTTCCTTTTGGCCTTTTTGTGAAAGGAGCGTTTCCTGATCGGATTTAAGCTCTTTTCGTTTTTGTTCCAATCCGGCAAGCTCTGCCTGCTCATCAGCCTTCAATTGTTCAAGCATTTGTTGGTCATTCACATGTGCCTGTAAAATATCTTTATCCTGCTGGACAATAACGGTAACAGCGTTGACCCGGTCAAGAAAGTCACCAAAGCTCTTGGCTCCAAGCAGTACATCTAAATAGCTAACGACCCCGCCGCTTTCTTGCACAGAACGAACCCTCGTTTTCAAGGCTTCATCCCTTTTTTTAATTTTAATTTCAAGCTCTTTAATTTGAGCACCAAGTTTTTCAATTTCAGCTTTTGACGTCTTTATTTCTCCTTCTTTTTTTCGAATCTTTTCAGAGGTTTCCGCAACAGCCAAATCTATCCTTTTTATCTCAGCATTGACCTGAGCCTGGTCCCGCTCAATTTGATTAATTTCATTTTTCTTTTCCTTTGAATCCTGATGCAATTCAACACGTTTGCCATGCACTTCGTTGATTTTACCCTTAAGTTGTTGGTTGGCAGATGCGTGATCGCTAAAAAAAGTGTAGCCACTTAGAGCGACCGTTACTGATAAAACTATAGTAAAAACCTTCCGCACTTCGCTTCCACCTTTCCCTGCTTGTTTCTTTTTCTATTTCAGCATGCTTGCCCACTTTTATGGAAATCTATCGATCTGTCTTTCTATGCCTTTAAAAACTTTCGTACTGACATCAAGCTGCCCCAAACACCGATAAAGGCACCGATTGACACAAGAATAAGTGCCACCTGGAAAGCAAACGGACTAAACGGCAGCAATTGGATGAAGAAAGCATCGTCAATCTTTGGCTCAATCGTTTTATATAGGTAACTATAGCCTATTAATATCAGCACGATCGGAATAATCGAACCCATAACCCCGAGGAGCAGTCCTTCGATGAAATGCGGCCAACGGATAAATGAATTTGTCGCTCCAACGAGCCTCATGATTTCAATTTCTCGTTTTCTTGCCATAATTGTGATTTTAATAGTATTTGAGATTAAGAACATCGCTGTAAAAATCAAACCGATAATTAAACCGAGACCGATATTTCTGGCGATATTGACAAATTTAAATAATTTTTCAACGGTTCCTTGACCATAATTCACTCGTTCGACGTTCTCGAACTTCTCGATTTTTTTAGCGACATCCGGTGTCATTTGTGGATCCTTTGTTTTTACAACAAAAACGTCACGCAGTGGGTTTTCGTCTTTTAACGATTCGAACGCTTTCCCTTCCTCACCAAAGCTTGTAATAATTTCCTCTAACTCTTTTTCCTTTGGTGAAAAAGTAATGGTATCCACTTGGGTTATTTTTTTAATCCGCTGCTCTAGTTCTTTAATCTGCGTATCATTCGCAACAAGGTCAATGTGAACTCTTATTTCAACGTCCTTTTCAACAGTTGTTGCAAAGTTATTTAAATTCATCATGATAACTAGAAAAATTCCTACTAAAAGCAACGTAACCGTCACCGCACTCACAGAGGCAAAAGTCATCCAGCCATTCCTACCAATATTTTTGGTGCCTTCTCTAAGATGTCGAATCAGTGTATTAGCTGTCATAGCCGTAATCACCTCTGTTTTCATCTCTTGCAATGCGGCCACCTTCGATCGCAATTACACGCTTACGGATCTTATTCACAATTTCGCGGTTATGAGTCGCCATGACAACCGTCGTTCCACGATTATTAATCTCTTCGAAAATTTCCATGATACCCCAGGATGAATCAGGATCGAGGTTTCCGGTAGGCTCGTCCGCAATTACGATTTTCGGATAATTGACGATCGCTCTTGCAATCGAAACACGCTGTTGCTCCCCACCAGAAAGCTCGGATGGAATAAAACGTGCTTTATGCTTTAATTTAACTAGGTCAAGTACCTCAAGGACGCGACGCTTAATATTGCGCGGATGCTCCTCAATTACTTCAAGCGCAAACGCCACATTTTCAAAAACCGTCAGCTTGGGCAAAAGCTTGAAGTCCTGAAACACAACACCGATATTCCTTCTAAACAGCGGCACCTTGCTTGACCTTAGTTTCGAAAGATTAATCCCGTTGATCATAATCGTGCCCTTTGTCGGCTTCTCTTCACGATACATCATTTTTATAAAAGTCGATTTCCCGGCGCCACTCGGGCCGACCACATAGACAAATTCACCTTGTTTAATTTGAACATTGATCCCGTTCACAGCTAATACCCCGTTCGGATATTGCTTATAAACGTCTTCCATTTCTATCATTTCAATCACACCTAATTAATCTATTTACAACCCTTTGTTACTGTTATCTTTTTTGTTATGGTTATGCGTTCTTCTTTATGTTGTTTGGAAAAATAAAAGATAAGGGCTGCATGCATGTGGTAAAGTGGAGCTTGTTCTCTGTTGTAAGTAATTGACGACGATTCATATCAAATTGCAAAGGAAAAACGCCATGAAATGATATTTCATGACACACTATTTTATTATACCACCGTTATTCGCTATTTTGAGGCAAAATTTTATTAAAATTATGTTTCAAACTGAATGAATTTTCGACAAATGTGGATTTGAGTGAGGATAGAGACTTGGAAGATAGAGACTTGTTTAGATTTTTTTAGCTATAAAAAAAGAGCCTCTTATAAAGAAGCCCTTCTTACTGAAAATAATTACTTATGAGTTGCTAACCACTCAGCAACAGCTTTAGCGTCGTCGCCTTGTAGTAATCCAGCAGGCATAGCACCTTGTCCGTTAGTAATAATGCCTTCGATACCAGCAGCATCTAATTTGCTACCTACTTTAGTTAATTCAGGACCCACGCCGCCTTCAAGATTTTGACCATGACAGCTTGCACAGCTTTGTGCGAATAATCCTTCAGCTGCTGCATTATCTGCTGTAGGAGCTGCAGTTTCGCCGCCATTTCCAGCGTTGTTGTCAGCTGGCTCATTAGCAGTGTCGCCACCGCCGCCACATGCACCAAGAATAAGTGCAGAACCCATGAATAATGCTAATAACTTTTTCTTCATTGGTAATCCCCCTTTGTTTATTTGGTGGTTTTTGACAAGCGTACCATATGTATGTACACTTCCCTATTATAAACAATTTCCGACACTTGTAAAACCCTCTCTAACAAGTTATGAAGTGCCTCTTACAAGAAAAACATGAAAATGTGACAACTTTTCGAACAAACTCTAATGGCGACTAATCCGTGGCATCGTAGGATTACAGAAATTAGTATTTGCAATTGATTCTCAGTATATCCAAAGTGGGGAAATATTTTTAATAAAAAATTTTTTTGGGGTACTCCACTAAACTTGTCTGAAGTTGGCCGAGTTCGGACTCAAATCTTTAGATTTTCGCTTTTTCTGTCTGAAGTTAATCCACGTTCGGACTCCAAGCCCCTTGATTGCTTTATTCTTGTCCGAGGGCCATAATTTGGTCGCGTAAAAATAAAAATTGGTCTTCACCGATGTGATGAAGACCAATTTATGTGAACAACAACTTTATTTTTCCAAAAGCGCATTTTAAAGCAAAAGTTAATTTTAATTACAAATTTAATTAACTTAATCTGGATCTTAAGTAAGCATCGATGAATGGGTCAATTTCGCCATCCACGACAGCTTGTGTATTTCCGATTTCTACGTTTGTGCGGTGGTCCTTAACTAATGAATATGGATGGAAAACGTAAGAACGGATTTGGCTTCCCCAACCAATTTCTTTTTGTTCCCCGCGGATTTCATCAAGTTCTGCTTGCTGCTCTTCGATTTTTTTCTGATAGAGCTTTGCTTTTAACATTTTCATCGCTTGTTCACGGTTTTTGATCTGTGAGCGTTCTGATTGACATGTCACGACGATGCCGGTTGGAAGGTGGGTGATTCGAACCGCAGAATCAGTTGTGTTGATGTGCTGACCACCGGCACCGGTTGAACGGTACGTATCAATTTTCAAATCAACATCGCGAACTTCGATTTCAATTTCTTCATTAAATTCAGGCATAACATCACAGGATACAAATGAAGTATGGCGGCGGCCAGATGCGTCAAACGGCGAAATTCGAACGAGACGATGCACCCCTTTTTCAGCCTTCAAATAACCATAAGCATTGTGACCTTTAATAAGCAATGTCACACTTTTAATGCCCGCTTCATCACCGGCAAGATAGTCAAGCGTTTCAACCTTAAAGCCTTTCTTTTCAGCCCAGCGCGTGTACATGCGAAGGAGCAACGAACCCCAATCCTGTGACTCCGTTCCGCCTGCACCAGGATGCAGCTCAAGAATCGCATTGTTCTTATCATATGGCTCACTTAGTAAAAGCTGAAGCTCAAACTGGCTTACACTTTCAGAAAGAGTTTTTATTTCTTTCTCTAGTTCCTTTTGAAGATCTTCATCATACTCTTCCTTCAAAAGCTCATGGGTCACTTCAAGATTTTCAAAGCTTTCATTTAAAGCTGTATATTCACCGACGATGTCTTTCAAAGTATTTGCCTCATTAATGACCTGCTGGGCAGCCTGTTGATCATCCCAAAAGTTCGGCATCGACATCATTTCATCAAGCTCAGCAATCCTTTTTTCCTTCTCTTCGAGGTCAAAGAGACCCCCTAAATCCGGCTAATACTTTAGCAATTTTATCAAGTTCCTGTCTTACTTCTACTAATTCCATTAACGCAATCACCTCTTAAAAGATTTAATTAATTTATTTTAACTTATGTTTTGAACTTTAAAAGCTCTCTCCACTTGCGATAGAGAGAGCGAATAAATGTATCAATACCTACCCTACTGATTCCCATGACAATGCTTATATTTCTTGCCGCTTCCGCATGGGCATGGGTCGTTGCGGTTGATGTCTTGGCGTTTCACGTATGGCTTTTTCTTTGTCTCGCCTTCGCTGCTGCTTTCCGGCTTGACTGCTTGGCCTTCTGCAACTTTTTGGCGCTCTAGGTTGCTGCGGATTTGAGCTTTCATAATATACTTCGCAACATCCTCTTCGATGGAAGCAATCATAGCTTCAAACATCGCAAAGCCTTCCATTTGGTATTCGCGCAACGGATCGATTTGTCCATAAGCACGTAAATGAATACCTTGGCGAAGTTGATCCATAGCGTCGATATGATCCATCCACTTAGAGTCAACTGAACGAAGCACGATAACTTTTTCAAACTCGCGCATTTGTTCAGGTGAAAGTTCTGCTTCTTTTTCATCATAATCGACTTTCACGCGCTCAAGGATAATGTCAACAACTTCTTCGGGTTCTTTCCCATTGATGTCAGCTAGTGTTAGGTTGCCTTCATCTAGTAGATTCCCCTCTACATACGTAATAATGCCTTTGTAATCCCATTCTTCTGGTAAGGCATCCTTCGGCATATGGGCATCAATATTGCGCTCAACTGTTGAACGAATCATTCTTTCAACAACTTCTCTTAAATTCTCCGCATCTAAAACATCATAACGTTGCTTGTAGATGACATCACGTTGTTGTCGTAATACATCGTCATATTGAAGCAATGTTTTACGTGCATCAAAGTTATTACCTTCAACACGTTTTTGCGCGGATTCAACCGCTTTTGTTACGAGCTTACTTTCGATCGGCTGATCAACGTCCATACCAAGACGATCCATCATCGCTTTCATGTTATCAGAACCGAAGCGGCGCATTAATTCGTCTTCCATTGATAAATAAAATTGCGTAATACCTGGGTCACCTTGACGGCCAGAACGTCCACGAAGCTGATTATCGATACGGCGACTTTCATGACGCTCCGTACCGATA
>JAEWMK010000003.1 GCA_023457235.1 Bacillota bacterium | reverse complement strand
CCCCACTCGCTTCAATCCCAACCTTCAACGAAGCACAATATTATAATTCTTTTACCATCGCGGGGTGGAGCAACGAGCAAAGCATCCATGAATTTGCTACGAGTTGTCCCGACGCATTCACTTCTTAGAATAAGCTTGCAGAGGAAGGGACAGTCGTTTCTATGCAAACTTTGAAGGAAGCACAATATAATATTAATTTTACTATCGCGGGGTGGAGCAGTCTGGTAGCTCGTCGGGCTCATAACCCGAAGGTCGTAGGTTCAAATCCTGCCCCCGCAACCAAATACTTATAAATACTAATACTAACTATGGCTCGATAGCTCAGTCGGTAGAGCAGAGGACTGAAAATCCTCGTGTCGGCAGTTCGATTCTGTCTCGAGCCACTCTAAAAAAACATCCTCATATTAGGATGTTTTTTTATTTTGAATAAAAGATGGCTTAATTGGAAAAAATTATTTTGTTATGTAAAATTTAGAGGTTTTAAATTTGAAAAAGTGTGGAATAAGTGTTAATGTAAGAGCGAGAGATACTTTTGAAACAATAAAGTATAAAAATCCAGAAATTGACATCTACATAATGAATTAGGAGGAGATTTTATTATGGCTAAATTTGAATTACCACAATTACCTTATGCATATGATGCATTAGAACCACACATTGATGCTAGAACTATGGAAATCCACCATACTAAACATCATAACACTTATGTTACAAACTTAAATAACGCACTTGAAGGAAATGAAGAGCTTTTAAGTAAGTCTGTTGAAGAAGTTATTGCAAACCTTGATGCAGTACCTGAAGCAGCACGTACAGCTGTACGTAACAATGGTGGCGGTCATGCAAACCATTCATTATTCTGGACTGTAATGAGTCCAAATGGTGGCGGCGCACCAACAGGTGAACTTGCAGATGCTATCGCGCAAAAATTTGGTAGTTTTGATGCTTTTAAAGAAGAGTTCGCTAAAGCAGCAGCAACTCGTTTCGGTTCTGGTTGGGCTTGGTTAGCAGTTAACAATGGTCAGCTTGAAGTGACAAGCACACCAAACCAAGATTCTCCATTAATGGAAGGTAAAACACCAATTCTTGGTCTAGATGTTTGGGAGCATGCTTATTACCTAAACTACCAAAATCGTCGTCCTGACTACGTAAGTGCATTCTGGAACGTAGTAAATTGGGAAGAAGTTACAAAGCTTTATAACGCTGCAAAATAATAATAAAATAATATAAAAAAGAAGGTATGCAAATTCGTATGTGAATTCGCATACCTTCTTTTTTTTGCAAGGCTAGATTTTAACATTTCCTATAAACATTATTGAATATGATTGGAGAATGCGGAAAATACTTTTAATACAAATAAAATTAGCTAATTGGGAGGGGGATTTCTAAAACATGCTAATGGAGTATTTGATCCTTGTAGCAATGTGGCTGTTCGGATTTGTAGGCTTTATTTTGTTTATTCCACACAAAGAACGGCGCAAGGGATTCCTAGCATTTTTTATGTTTCAAGCAATCATCTGGCTTTGCGATATGCCCTCTTTTCAATTTGGTTTATTAAGTGCGCCTGTGCGGTTATTGCCAAAAGCGACAGATATCCCCCTTACAATTAATTATTTTTTCTATCCAGTATTGTTTTCAATATTTTACGTCAATAAGAGAGTAAAGGGCAGTCTATGGTTTAGAATTACATACTTTTTTGTTTGGGTCTCTGTCATCACGTTGTTTGATGTTGTCATTGAGAGATATACAGATTTATTAGAATATGGATTACTATCGTGGTGGGGGATGTGGATTTACATTTGGTTTCTCTTTTACGTGAGTCAATTCTGCTGTAATTGGTTCTTTAAGGACAAAGCTTTGTTTCAAGAAGAGATATGGAGTACAAAATGAGAATTGAATGGTGGATCTTGCTATCGGTGTACGCAGTGGCAACAGCAATTCTTTTCTTCATACCCAAAAATAAACTTCGACTTGCTGTAGTGGCGTTTTTATTCAAACAGATGATTACCTTTCTTACAGGTCTGGTGGTTGTAGAGCTGGGGCTGCTGAAATATCCTGTTCGTTTGTTTGCTTCTGTCAATCGGACGAGCTTCACTTATGAATATTATGCTTTTCCTGTCGTATGTTCCGCCTTTAATGTATGGTATCCCAATGACCGAAGTACTCTTTTTCAAGCGGGTTATTATGTTGGCTTTAGCTCTGTGTTGACTATCGTTGAAGCCATTATCGAAAAATATACCGATCTTATTGAATATATACACTGGGAATGGTATGTTACTTGGATTACACTATGTCTTTCGTTTTTCTTAACTCGATTATTTTGTGTCTGGTTTTTCGGAAAGGGACATTCAAACACTTAATAAGTAATTGTAATTATAAGGCTCTTTTGCTATTATTAAATGGATTGTTAATGAAATGGAGGTTTTCCTTGTGACAGCATCAATGAGATTAAGATTCCCAGTTTTCATACGTTAATTTAATACGTTTGAGGGCTCTGCCTACGTCCAGAGCAACGGGATACGTCTGTCTATTTTTAAGGAAACCAATATTTATCGGTTATTTTAAAAGAGGGGATAAGTCTTCCTCTTTTTTTGTTGTCTTTAACTTTATTCAGTAGAAGTCTCCCAATTTCATAAGTGGTGAGATGAACACAGTCTAGTACTTCATTCAGTGGGGGTGCAAACTCCACTGAATAAAGTTAATGCCTCCGGCGGATACCTCAGATTTTCAAAGGTAGTTTTTCGAGCAAGCTCGAAAAAATCTGGGCACAAACGCGCCAAGGCGCATTTGATAAAGAAGTCTGATATGGGGCGGTATGTTGTTATGGATGCAGGTGAAGCCTATTATAAAAAAATTATAATAGAAATGGGTTGTTAATTAATGAATGGAATAAATAATGATCTCAAGGAGAATTGGTTAAAGAATATAATTCTCTTTTTAAGTAGCCAGACGATTTCGCTGTTTGGATCGTCGCTGGTTCAATACGCCATTATGTGGCATATAACACTAACGACGGAATCTGGTTTAATGATGACGTTGTATATTATTTGTGGATTTATTCCAACTTTTATTCTGTCACCAGTTGCAGGGGTTTGGGCGGACCGCTATAACCGTAAGATGCTGATTATTTTAGCAGACGGACTTATCGCAATTGCAACTTTAATCCTTGCTATTCTCTTTTTAATGGGATTTGATTCGATTTGGCTGCTTTTTGTGATGGCAGCGATTCGTGCCTTTGGAACGGGAATACAAATGCCAGCTGTCGGTGCCATTTTACCGCAAATTGTCCCTAAGGATAAACTAACGAAGGTGAACGGAACAAATGGAAGTATTCAAGCTGTTATCATGTTCGTATCTCCAATGGTTAGTGCAGCACTATTAGGACTGACCTCGATTGAAATGATATTCTTTATTGATGTCATTACGGCAGCGATTGCGATTATTACGCTTCTTGCCCTAAAAATTTCTGTACATGAGAAGGCAGCAGAAAAACAAACAACTAGCTATTTTAGTGACTTTAAACAAGGCTTACAATATGTGAACAACCATGATTTTCTGAAGAAATTCTTCCTATTCTTTGCGGTATTCTTTGTATTAATGGCACCAGCGTCATTTTTGACACCATTGCAGGTGACACGTAGTTTTGGTGATGACGTGTGGCGATTATCAGCAATCGAAATTGCCTTCTCCATTGGCATGATGATAGGTGGAGGAATCATCGCTTCCTGGGGTGGCTTCCAAAATAAAGTTAAAACAATGGCCTTCGCCAGTGTGATTATGGGCGTCTGTACGTTTGCCCTTGGGATCGTTCCTCTTTTTTGGGTTTATTTAGCTTTTATGGCTTTATTCGGAGTGGTTATGCCAATTTTTAGTACACTAGGTACGGTTTTAATACAGGAAAAAATAGAAGAGGAGTATTTGGGTAGAGTTTTTGGTGTAATGGGAATGATTTCAACGTCGATGATGCCGCTTGGAATGCTTATATTTGGTCC
>JAEWMK010000002.1 GCA_023457235.1 Bacillota bacterium | reverse complement strand
GCTTACCCAAGGGTATACAGCCTCGTTGCGATACTCATCGATACGCCCTGACTTGCCAAAAATTTTAGAAGAAATTTTAGAGCTTGGAATTGATAATTTTGATCGACTAACATTTACAACTGATGGTTCACCACCTGCCTTTTACAAGGATGGTGTCCTAGATAAAATGATAAAAATCGCCATTGATAAAGGCATCCCTGAAATAGACGCTTATAATATGGCGTCCTATAATGTTGCTAAGCATTATGATCTTGATCATCTTCATGGTATGATAGGACCTGGAAGAATCGCTCATTTAAATATTTTAGACGATATAAGAAATCCGAGTCCGGTTTCCGTTATTGCAAAAGGAAAATGGGTGCGAAGAGACGGTGAGCAAATCGTTAATGTTTCTGAATTCCCATGGGATAAGTACAACTTGGAACCGCTAAAAATTGATTGGGAACTAACATCGGATGATTTACAATTTTCAATGCCGTTTGGAATGGAAATGATAAACTCAGTTATAACAAAGCCTTATTCTATTGGTTTTGACGTTTCTGTTGATGAACTGCCAATGGACCATGATGAAAGCTTCTTAATGCTTGTTGACAAAAACGGAAAATGGAGAATCAATACCATTATCAAAGGATTTGCCAACAAAGTATGTGGTTTTGCAAGCTCTTATTCCAACACGGGTGATATAGTATTAATTGGGAAGAATAAGAAAGACATGCTGACAGCATTTAATAGAATGAAAGAAATTGGCGGCGGTCTTGTCCTCGTGGAGAATGGTGAAGTTATACATGAAATTGAATTGAAGCTTAACGGAATCATGTCTTCTAAAAATCTTGAACAATTAATAAAAGAAGAAAATATATTGTTTGCGTTATTAAAGGAGAGAGGCTATAAGTTTGTTGACCCGGTATATACTCTTTTATTTTTATCATCAACCCACTTACCCTATATTCGGGTTACGCCTCAAGGAATTTTTGATGTTATGAAAAAAACTATACTCTTTCCTTCTATTATGCGTTAAACTGATAAAGTATAAAAGAGAAAGACATAACATTTGTCATATAGGATAAATGTTATGTCTTTCATTTAAAAAGGGTCGTGGATTATAATGAAGAATCCGATGAAATTATTATGCACAGTTGCAGCAATTGCTACTATTTTTGTAACCGGATGTAGCAAAAACACTTCAGGTACCCCGGTTGATCAACCTGCTATTGAATATGTAGACCCACAGTTAAGAGGAGAAATTTTAAAAAAATCAAACATACCGTTTTCCGGATATTATCCATTGACGGGAATTGGTACATATAATAAAGTTAATCAGCGTGCATTTGCAGTGATGGTTAACAACCACCCGAAGGCCCGCCCACAGTCAGGACTGCATAAGGCAGATATCGTCTATGAAATTCTCGCTGAAGGTGCTGTTACGAGATTTTTGGCTGTTTTTCAAAGCGAACTACCTGATGTTGTCGGACCTGTTCGCAGTGCAAGGGATTATTACATTTATTTGAGCGAAGGTTTAGGGGCTATTTACGTTAATTATGGTGGAAGTCCGGAGGCATTTGATTTGCTTCAGCATCGTGAAATTACTGATTATATCGGCGGCATCATTCGTAAGGGGTATGCAGATGATCAGTTTTTTTATCGGGCAAACTTTCGAAGTGCCCCTCATAACGTGTATACGACAGCTGAAAAATTGATAGAAGGTGCGGAAAAAAGAAATTTCTCGCTTACGAAAGAAATCGAGCCTTTTTCATTTCTATCGGTTGAAGAAATGAAAGCTGTAAGTGGGGAGGAAGCTAGTGAAGTTACGATAACCTATTCAAATTCGTATAATACAAGCTTTATATATGATGAGAATTCAGCAAAGTACCAACGTTTTGTTAACGGTAAGGAATATAATGACCGTGAAACGAAAACACCGATTACTGTGGATAATATTTTAATTATAGAGGCTCCGCATAGAGTTGTTGATAGTGCAGGACGGAGAGATATCGACCTTGACGGAAGCGGCAAAGGTTACCTAATTCAATTAGGTGTAAGGCTGGATGTAGAATGGAAAAATGTTAATGGCCGCATCATCCCTTACATGAATGGTAAGGAAGCCGGACTTGTTCCAGGTAAAACATGGGTAAATGTGATTTCGAGTAGTCCAGGTCTAGAAAAAACGACCTCTTTTAACTTTATTCAACCGTAGTCTCCACCCGAATAAATGTTGTTAAGTTGATCTAAATAATATTTGATTAAATTGGGTTTATATTTGTTGAATAAAGTTAATGCCTCCGGCGGATGCCTCAGATTTTCAAAGGTAGTTTTTCGAGCAAGCTCGAAAAAATCTGGGCACAAATACGCCAAGGCGCATTTGATCTAATAACAGGAGTGACGAAAGACGTGCAAATAGATAAACTAAGAGGGAAATCACTTGATCAGCTTTTTGAAGCCATTCTTTCTTTGGAAAATATCGAGGAGTGCTATCGTTTCTTTGATGATTTATGTACAGTGAACGAAATTCAATCACTAGCCCAAAGACTTGAAGTGGCACGAATGTTAAGAGAAGGCTTTACCTACCACCGAATTGAAACGGAAACAGGAGCAAGTACTGCGACAATCTCTAGAGTAAAAAGATGTTTGAATTATGGAAACGATGCTTACATAATGGCGTTGGATCGGATTCAACAAGAAAATGAAGATGTCGAAGTCGAAAAGTAAATAGAACTTGAAAAAGAAGTCGATTTCAAATTGTGAGTCGGCTTTTTCTGTTTCCATTATAAAAATTTGATATAATACTTTTTAGTTATGTTAGCAGGAGGATCCAATTTATGTATGATATTAAACAATGGAAACACATTTTTAAAATAGACCCCAATAAAGAAATCTCAGACCAAGATTTGGAATTAATTTGTGAATCTGGCACGGATGCTGTCATGATTGGCGGAACGGATGGCGTCACACTTGATAATACGATCTATATGCTTTCAAGAATACGAAGATATCAGGTCCCATGTGTTTTAGAAGTATCCAATATTGAATCGATCACACCGGGATTTGATTTTTATTTTATCCCAACGATACTTAATAGTACGAATACAAAGTGGATTGTGGGATTGCATCATGAGGCTGTAAAAGAATATGGTGCGATTATGAATTGGGATGAAATTATAGTTGAAGGCTATTGTGTATTAAATGCCGATTCCAAGGTCGCTGTGCAAACAGAAGCTATTACGAATTTAGAAGTGGATGATATTGTAGCTTATGCGAGCATGGCGGAGCGGATTTACAATCTTCCTATTTTTTATTTAGAATATAGTGGTTCCTATGGGGACCCTAATGTTGTCAAAAATGTAAAAGCAGCATTACAAAACACCCAGCTATTTTATGGTGGTGGCATTACGAATGAAGAGGAAGCTGCGGAAATGTCACAATATGCTGATACTATTATTGTAGGAAATAGTGTTTATGATGATTTAAAAAAGGCTTTGAAAACTGTAGATGCGGTAAAAAAAAGTAAATCAATATAAAAAGTTTGCGATTAGCACCACCAGGCTTGAGAGTGGTGCAAATTGTAAAGAAAGCATAAAATTTTGTAAATCATTGTCTAGCTCCAGCGCCTATCGCCTAGCAAACTTCAGGTCTCCTCCCTACGATAAGTCAACTAAGAATTGCTAACGCAATTCAAGTTTCCTTTATCTCAGTCGAAGACCCTCCAGTTTGTACGG
>JAEWMK010000001.1 GCA_023457235.1 Bacillota bacterium | reverse complement strand
CCGTACAAACTGGAGGGTCTTCGACTGAGATAAAGGAAACTTGAATTGCGTTAGCAATTCTTAGTTGACTTATCGTAGGGAGGAGACCTGAAGTTTGCTAGGCGATAGGCGCTGGAGCTAGACAATGGTGTACAAAACTAATAAAAAACAGCCCTAAGGGCTGTTTTTTAGCTTTCGATCGCTTGTTTTAAACTGGATTTTGTAATATCCCAGTGTGACGCGTGCCATTTTACTTCACCATTTTTAAATAAAAGGGCCTGTGGTGATTCATGCTTAACCGCATACGTTTCCGCAATGTAATTGGAAAGTGGTCTTGCTTCTTGAACATATAAGTAGTATGTAGGAAAATCATTTTCTTTCGTAAAGTTCTCATATTCTTCAAACGCATTTCCACTAATTGGGCAAGTTAAGCTATGCTTTATTAGTAAAAAGTGATCGATAGTGCCCTCAATATTTTTAAATTCTTCAATTGTTGTTACTTGTGTTTTACTCATTCTCCCACCTCAATTTTTTGTTTTTTATTTTCTTTGATTCGCTTCCATATATCGATCGCAGCAGAACTCCAGCTGACAACCTGTGAAACTGATTCATTTTTACGTTCAGCTTCATAGCTTACCTTATCTGAAACTTTACGGATTGAAGAGTTTAAACGATGGACGGTCTCACCTATTTCCGAGAAGGATGTCACTAACACATTTAAAGCTTCAGACTTCTTTTGTACATCATCCATTAATTCATTCGTCTTGTGAAGAAGAGTTGTAGTCTCAGAAGTTACGCCTTGCAGTTGTTTTTCCAGCACATCCAACGTATGTGCAACGCTGTCTAATGTGTGTTTAACAGAATTAAGCATTTTGTTTAAGTATATGACGAGGATTGTAAAGGCAATTGCGATTAATGCTACACTAAAATATAAAATTTCGATCATTGCTGGAATTCCCCCTTTAAATTAGTACGAACATACTCATTATCAATATACCAAACATTTTCGCCAATTGTATATAGAAAAGCAGAAGCGCCCGATGAGCGACGTATAAACTGGAGCACGTCGACTGAGATAAAGGATATCCGGCGATGAGCTTTGCGATACCACTTTTGTTGACTTATCGTAGGGAGGCGGGCGAAGTTTACGAGTCGCTGGGCGCTGAAGCTAGACATAGAAAACAGGGCCGCTTTAAGTGCAGCCCTGTCTCATCTCAGCATTTTTTTTTCAATTCTTCTTCATAAGCAGCCTGGAACTTTTGAATATCGCCAGCACCCATAAAGATTAAAACTCCGTTGTCATGCTTTTTTAATACCTCAGTATTTTCTTCGGTAATCAATTCGGAATTATCAATTTTAGCCTTCAAATCCCCGATGGTTAAGTTGCCATCATTCTCACGGGCAGAACCGAATATATCACATAAATATACGTAGTCGGCTCCACTCAAGCTTTCAGCGAATTCATTTAAAAACGTTTGAGTTCTAGTGAAAGTATGCGGTTGGAAAATCGCCACCACTTCACGATCTGGATATTTTTGACGTGCCGCCTCAATGGTTGCTCTAATCTCAGTTGGATGATGGGCATAGTCGTCAATTAACACTTGATTGTCAACCTTTTTTTCACTGAACCTTCTTTTCACCCCTTGATAGGTTAAAAGCTGACTTTTAATAATATCAACAGGTATTTCTTCATAATGACATAATGCGATAACAGCTAACGCGTTAAGTACATTATGGTCACCATAAGTAGGAATGCTAAAAGACGAATAAAACGTATGTCTAATAAAGACATCAAATGATGTTCCATCTGGTGTTTTATTAACATTTCTAGCCTGGAAGTCATTTTCCTGATTAAATCCATAAAACAATACAGGTACATTTGCATGTATTTTCTGTAATTGTTCGTCATCACCACAGGCGATGATCCCTTTCTTTACTTGCAACGCCATCTGTTGGAAAGCATCGAAAACATCTTCAATGCCGCTAAAATAATCCGGATGATCAAAATCAATATTCGTCATGATCGCATAATCAGGAAAATATTTTAGAAAATGACGTCTATACTCACATGCCTCAAATGCAAAATACTTTGCATTTTCCGTACCTTCCCCAGTTCCATCACCAATAAGATAAGATGTTGGTTCTGCTGCTTTCAATACATGTGCCAATAGCCCTGTAGTTGATGTTTTCCCATGTGCGCCACTAACAGCAATACTTATCGATTTTTCAATAAGATTTCCTAAGAAATGATGGTATCGAAACACAGGTAAACCTTGATTTAACGCTTCTTTAATTTCTTCGTGATCATCGGGAAAAGCATTTCCCGCAATGATAATTTGGTCACTTTTTATATTCTCTTTTGAAAAAGGTAAGATTTTTATATTTTTATTTTCCAATGCTTGCTGTGTAAAAAAGCGTTTATCAACGTCAGAACCTTGAACCTCATAATTCATATCATGAAGAATTTGTGCTAATGCACTCATTCCAGTCCCCTTGATTCCAACAAAGTGGTAAACTGTCATAAAAAGAACCTCCACAATCCAAATCGTAGCTATGGTTAAGTATATGTTTTACAAAAAATAACGAGCCTGTTTTTTATATTTTCCATTATACATATCTTTTGTCATTTGTTGTAGTTTAAATCATTATTGAAAATTATTTTCTAATTGCTCTTTTGAAACGAGAACTTCGCGTGGCTTTGAACCTTTTGCTTCAGAGACAATGCCTTGGGCCTCCATCATATCTACTAATCTAGCAGCGCGATTATAGCCTATCCGAAAACGGCGTTGCAGACTGGAAGCAGATGCCCCTTCTTGTTCAATGACAAACTGACAAGCTTCCTCAAACAATTCGTCATCCATCCCGTAATCTACTGATTGCTTGATAAGCTCCTCTTGAACAAATAGATAGTTAGGCTTCATTTGTTTTCTTACAAAATGGGTCACTCTTTCAATCTCTTCATCTTTAACAAAATTCCCTTGAATACGGACTGGTTTGTTTGAACCATTTTCTAAGAAGAGCATATCTCCTCTACCAAGCAGTTTTTCAGCCCCACTAATATCTATTATAGTTCTTGAATCTACTTGTGAGGAAACAGAAAATGCAATTCTAGTAGGAACATTGGCTTTAATTAATCCCGTGATAACGTCGACTGAAGGCCTTTGTGTTGCTAATAACAGATGGATTCCACAGGCGCGAGCCTTTTGGGCGATACGACAAATAGCATCTTCCACATCTGCCGGTGAAACCATCATTAAATCTGCCAACTCATCGATAATGATGACTAAATATGGCATAATTTCTGCTTTCGGGTCCTCTTGTTGAACTTTCTCATTAAAGCGGGAAATATCCCGAACTCCTTCATGCGCAAATAGTTCATAACGACGCTCCATTTCCTCTACTGCCCATTTGAGGGCAGCCGTCGCCGCTTTTACATCCGTAATAACCGGACTGACTAGATGTGGAATGCCATTAAAGGGAGCAAGCTCCACCATTTTCGGGTCAATTAACATAAGCTTCACTTCGTGTGGGGAAGCTTTGTATAACAAACTAATAATAATAGAGTTGATACAAACACTTTTTCCTGAGCCTGTTGCACCGGCTATTAAACCATGGGGCATTTTTTTAAGATCAGTCACAATCGGTTGACCGGAAATGTCTAGACCTAGCGCCACAACAAGTGGAGATGTATCCCTTTGAAAAACAGGGCTGCGCAATATCTCACGTATTAATACAGCACGGCTTTTCCGATTAGGAACCTCAATCCCAACCGTGCTTTTGCCTGGAATAGGTGCTTCAATTCGGATATCCTTCGCCGCTAACGCCAGCTTCAAATCATCTGACAAATTAGTAATTTTATTGACCCTGACTCCCATATCCGGCTGTACTTCAAATTGAGTGACAGCAGGCCCCTTCGTTGCTTTCACTACCCTAGCTCCTACATTAAAACTCTCAAATGCATGATTTAAAAGGCTGCTCTGTTCATGAAGCCACTCTTCGTCCTCTTCAACTGCAAGCGGTGGAATATCAAGCAGACTTAATGGCGGCTTATGTAGATGACTTTCTTTCGGTGGCTGACTTTCGTTAGCAGGCGGAGCCTTTTTAATAGATTCTCTGTCCTGCTTCAGCATCATTACATTGAACGGAACACCATGCCTTTTTCGGCTTACTTCCTTAGTTTCATTAGCAGTAACAACTGGTTCATCCACAGTTTCGGCAACAGCCTCTTTAGCCGTTTCATCTGGGATTACCGTCTCTATTGATTCTGAACTAGCAGCAACTTCTGAATCTTCCTCTTTTTCATCCTCTTCCTCAATTTCTTTCACCACTAGTTGTTCAGGAATTGCTGGCTCCTCATAGATAACCTCTTCGATTATTGTCGAGCTGAACTCTTCTTGCTTGAAATGATCTTGGGATTCCTCGAAAGTGTCATTTACGTAATCCACTGTAGTTGGGTCGGTAGTTTTTTCTTCATAAATTTCAACCGTCGCTGAAACCTCTTCGTGATTTAGGATAGGCTCTTGTTTTTCTGGTTCAGGCCTATTAAATCCATAAATTGGTGATGGCACCTCAGTAGGTTTAAATGGGCTTTTTTTAGTCTTATTAGCACTGCTTTGACTAGGATTAGGACTAGGATATTTATTTACACTTTGTTCCCTTCCTTGGCTTCGGTCTCGCGATCGGGTGCGTTCTTTGCTCTTGCTGCGATATTCCTTTCTCGTTATACCTGAAGCATATTGAGAAGCGGTCCGCGTCTCCCTAGGCCGATGTTCCTCTATTCTCTTAGAAGAAGTATCGGTATTAATGTTGAAATTATCGTTTGCTTGATTGCTTTCATCCGGAATTAACGGAAACCGAAAATGGCCTTTTGGATAATCATATACAACCCGTGCCTCTTTATTAGGGCTTTTGTAAAAGCTGCTCTGTTGTGGTCTTTTTATTTCCTGGTCAGATATCTCATTCGGTCTATTTTCATCTTCATCTTGTTCCAAACCAAATAATCTTTTAAACCAATTATTCATTCCTATCACTCTTTCTAAAGCCTTAATGTTACTCTTTTTTATTTTGAGCCAAAATAAAAATTGGCTCAAGCTCTTTATTTTCATATAAGAATGGAAGAGCAGTAATTGGTACACGTCCTTCAGCAAAAAAATGCATCGCCATTTGGCCTAGTATATTATAGCCATTGTCATTTCTAATATCACCAAATATTAAAACATCCTGATGTGGAATGGCCACAGTCATTGTTCCTTCTATAATAGAAGACATTTTTTCTAATAGAGAGTCATTTAAAATGCGGCTGGCATCATATCCATCATTCGAATTAATAAAATAAAATAGATTGCCTTGAGCGGTGTCTTTTTTATAATTGCTGTCCAATGACCTTACATTAAAGCGGGCAACCTGTTTAATTTGATCTTCCTTCCATCCTTCCTGCTCCGCAAAAGATAAATCGATCAAGCGATAAGATGAACCTAAATCTAGTGCATAATAAATTCTTGTTTCGGCAGTATGTTCTTCAAAAATCAACTTTTTGCCGTCTTTAGTTTCTATCGGAAAAGAAGTCGAACGGATAACCGGAAAAATATTTTTTTCTTTTCCAGATAAGTTTTGTTTATCCGACATCGCTTTTAATGCTTCTTCAACATAATAGACTATTTCATCAATCGCCCGTTCTTTTCGGTCTTCCCACTTAGAAACAACCGTTGGTACTGAAACGGTAACACCTTTTTTCGATTCAGTATCCTCAATTCGAAGCTGTTCATTTTTATGGTCATACTCGATAGTCCAGTTGCTCCGCATTAGTCGTTCCATTAAAAGATCTTTCATCTTTTTATTTGTCATTTTCATTCTTTTTTTGATCCCCTTCTTTTACTTTACCCAAATCCAATTGTTCTTCTTTTGAATTCTCTTTATTTTCTACTTTTTCTTCATTTCCCTCTTGACCATACTCCACGGAATTAGTTATGATCATCATATTTTTCGCATTTTCTACCATATCATTAGTTGTTGTCATTGTTGTCGTTTTGACACCGCCGATTCCAACTATTAATTCGTACTTTTTGTCCACGCCAGGGGATATACTTATGTAGCCAAATCTGTCTTCGCCTTTAAATGTTTCTATCCCTTGTTCATCCTTCGCACCCCTAATTTCATTAAAAACAACATCGCTATTAAGAGGCTCATGCGAATTTACAAATAATATATATTCCTGGTTCCCTTTTGATAGGATAACATTATTTTCAAATTCATCCTTCACTTTAAATCCCTCTGGCAAATAATAACTAAACCCTTTCGTTGTTTCCGTAGGCTTTTCGGCTGGCTCATTAAATGTTGACTCAGCTACCTGTTTTGCTTGACTGATAGCTTCATCCTTTGAACCACTGCAACCTACTAGCAAACCAAAACTTATAATCATTATTGCCGCTAATTTACTGTAAACTTTCATTTCATGAACCCCTTTAACTTTCCTTTTGTAAAGAATATAAGTATTGACCGAACAATAATTTTACAATATGAGTGAACATCTCTTCTCGCTGGATAAGGCTATTGGTAAAGATGCCAATGGCACCCTCATTTGAGCGAACATCGTGCTTAGAAGTGTATTCATCCATCACATGGGACAGCTCGAAACCTTTTCTTAAACCTTCAGAAATTTCTTCGGGTAAAAGGATTCTGGCCCCGCCTGCAAAGAATTCAGAACCATCCTTTAGCTTAAGGGCCCCCCAATTACAGAGGAGTAATCCTTCACCAGTCTCCATTACCCCTCCTTCAAGTCCGATCCCAATATCACTATCTGTTTCAACTAAAGCTCGGTATGCCCGATTTTTTGCGCCCTTCATTGTCTCTTCGTCGGAAAAAGGCTGTGCTGATACACCGGAAGGAACATCGATTGCCACTATTTGCGGATTTATCACGGATATAAATACATTTTCAACGGCACGAACTTTGGTTTTATTCTTTGAACCTATTGCTACTTTCATTTATCTTCCATCACCTTAGGCTTTTTTTAGAATGGTATCTACTGTTGTTTTATCTGTGTTTCTCACAAGATTAATTAATAGTTCTTTAGCCGCAGCATAATCATCTACATGGATAATAGACGCTGATGTATGAATATACCGTGAGCAAATACCTATTACTGCTGATGGAATGCCGTTATTAGATGTATGGACACGTCCGGCATCTGTTCCACCCTGTGAGACAAAATATTGATAAGGAACTTTAGCGCTTTCTGCTGTATCCAATACAAATTCTCGGATTCCGCGATGGGTAACCATTGTCCGATCAAGAATTCTTAATAATACACCTTGACCAAGCTTCCCAAATACATCTTTTTCCCCAGACGCATCATTTGCAGGACTGGCATCTAATGCATAATAAATATCAGGCTGTATTAAATTAGCAGCCACCTGGGCCCCACGCAAGCCCACTTCTTCCTGGACAGTGGCTCCGGCGAACAGCTTATTGGGCAGCTTTTCGTTCTTCGTCTCTTTTAGCAGTTCAATAGCTAAACCGCAACCATAACGATTATCCCATGCCTTTGCTAATATTTTCTTTTCATTTGCCATCGGTGTAAATGGGCAAATAGGGACAATTTGTTGTCCCGGTTTGATTCCGATCCGAACAGCATCTTCCTT
Organism: Bacillota bacterium; assembly: GCA_023457235.1. GTDB lineage: Bacteria > Bacillota > Bacilli > Bacillales > Bacillaceae_J > Schinkia. Next base: position 3,212 of record JAEWMK010000001.1, on the reverse strand, counting down.
ACTGTCTGCCCCGATGTCGATCAACATATTTTTAATATCCATTGGTTTTTTTCTTGTCTCTTCATCAAGCAGATGAGGAGGAACAGATGAAATAACGCCTACAACTTGGGCCTGGTCGGTTTCTATTTGTACACGCTGTGCAAGCAATACTTGGCTCCACCATCCACCTAATGGCTGAAATCTAAGCAATCCATTGTCAGTTATTTGGGTAACCATAAAGCCTACTTCATCCATATGTCCTGCGACTAAAACCCTTGGTCCTTCGTCAGAACCATTTTTCACTCCATAAATTCCACCTAAATTGTCTTGGATGATTTCGTCTGCATATTTTTCAATTTCAGTTCTCATAAATTTACGTACATTATGTTCGAAGCCAGGGGCACCTTGAAGTTCCGTCAATGTTTTAAAAAGCTGAAGCGTTTCTTGATTCATTCCACAAAACTCCTTCAAATGAAATATTTTTTTTATACTATCAGAATTTATATTCTAATTTGCAGATAGTATAAGAAAGGACATCGAGGGCCTTTAGGTCATCCCCCTGTGGGACTTCCGCCATTTTTGGCGGCAAGTCGTGTCTTTCTAATATTATGTAATATTAGTATTGTACACTATCCAAAAAGAACATGGTATTCACTTGAAATTTTTCATTTCCTACACTTATATTATAAAGTATTAACTTCATTCAGCAGAAGTCTCCCACTTCCATAAGTGGCGAGATGAATGAAAATTAGTGTTTTAATTCAGTGGGGGTACAAACCCCTGCTGAATAAAGTTAAAGCCTCCGGCGGATGCCTCGGATTTTAAAAGGTAGTTTTTCGAGCAAGCTCGAAAAAATCCGGGCGCAAATACGCCAAGGCGCATTTGATTTTATTAGAAACGGAGGGATTGCATTTGAAGTGGAATAAATTATTAATCGGCTTTAGTACAGGAATCATTGCGGGAACGTTAATTAGCCAAGCAGCGAAGAAAAAGATAATTTCATCTGATGTTGCGTTAAGCTTAGCAAAGAAGGCATTTAAAGAGAATGGTCCAATTGATGGGTCTTGGATTCATATGAATCCGGAAAATATAAAAAAATATAACCTACCTTATAAAATTTATCGTGGCGGAATTACGAGAACGGTTAATAACGAAGTGGAACAATACGAATTTTTGGTTGATGCGATGACAGGTACGATTATTGAGGTTAATCCGTTGTAAATCTGAAATAAGTGTAGAGATGAAACGAGCCGAATAAATGAAATAAGTCGGATATTGCGACTGGAGTTTGATCGGACAGCGCTCTACATATTAAGTAAACGCCTAACCAAGTCCCTAAGCGTTAAGACCCGAATGTAGTCTCACTACCTGAAACACCCAGATGTTCATTCAGGTTAGCTTAGGGGCTTAGAGTTTTTGCTATTTTTCATCTGTCCGATCAGCTCCCAAGGAGTGATATTCGGCTCGTTTCATAAGATACCCGCTTATCTATATTGCGCTTCACAGCGGTAGATTCGGTTCCCTTTTCTTGAGAACTTTTGTTCATACTCCGTCATGACATTCCCTTTAATCTCACTCTTATGGAGGTCAAGACTAATATTTTTAACAATCATGCCGTATCTTGAAAAACTTTCTAATGAATATTCAAACAACCCTTGGTTGTCTGTTTTCAAATGAACTTCTCCACCTTTAACAAGTACTGATTCGTACATTGCTAGAAATGATTCATGGGTTAAACGTCTTTTTTCATGGCGATTTTTCGGCCATGGGTCAGAGAAATTCAAATAGATTTGTGCTAATTCCCCTTTTTCAAAGATCTCCGGTAAAGTGTTGGCATCTATATTTAATAACCTTACATTAGGCAAGTCCTGTTCCAAAGTTAATTCCAATGCACTTACAATAACACTTGTATATTTTTCAACCCCGATGAAATTCACGTCAGGATGTAATTTAGCCATACCATTTACGAAAGTGCCCTTTCCCATTCCGATTTCTATATGAATTGGATTTTCATTTTTAAATACTTCCTTTTTCCAATTTCCACGGAAATCTGCCGGTGTGGAAATCACTCTTTCGGGATGTTCATTAATTTTATCATGTGCTCCTGGCTTATTTCGTAATCTCATTTAATACATGCGCCTCCTTTAATTCAAATTCAAACATAACACCATTTCAGGAAAATGAAAAGATGAAAAAAACAGCAAAGCAGCCGTGGTTTGAAGGCTGCTTTAAGTTTCGAATATTATTTTGTCATTTAGTTCAAGATAAGAAAAGAAAGCGAGGAATACTGATGCCACTAAATGAACAACACCAGTTAACAATTCTACAGGATATATTAAAAAACCATCAAGTTGATTGCTGCGGTACCGTGTCTGAGTGCCAACAACTAGAGCGGCTCATTCAATCTTTGATAGGTAATCAACAAGTAGATGAACAAATGAAAAACACTTTAATGGATGTTTACAACTATAGTCAAAATGCCCAAAACTCAAAAAACATAGATGATCATATTAATCAGCATCAAGATTCACTCTCAATGTGGATTGATGACCTCAGTAGTTATAATTTGACATAAACCTACAATATTTCCTAGGAAATTGAGAAAGTCGTAAACATGTTTCCTAATTGGGCTATCCATTGTTTGTATTCATTTTCTTCCTTGCGCCTTTTGTACCAGACAATTGCTGAAATTGTTTGGTACACTACATACCATTTCATTCTTCTTTCCAAGTTGGCCGTCAGTTCCAAACCGTAATTATGAAGCCATTCACTCCAGCTATTTTTAGGTATATACCAATATAGTAATGGGCCAAGGTCTAGTGCTGGATCTGCTATCATCGCCCCATCCCAATCGATTAAATACAATTCCTGTTCATCACTCATTAACCAATTATTATGGTTTACATCACAATGACATACACCTAAGTTTTCATGATTTATATATGGCAAGTTCTGCTCCAAAAATTGAATTGAATTGCAAATTTCTTTTTCGGAAAAAAGTGACTTTTCAAGCGTCTGTTTTAAGTCCTCTAACAATTGCAATGGCTGGAGTTGTTTTTTTCCGATTCTTTGCAACATATTTAAAAGCTCTTTAGAAGAGTGAATCTTACTCAAAAGGATCGCAACAGCCTTATCCGTCATATCTATTGGTTTGAGCTCTCTCCCTTTTAACCAATGCTGTGCTGTAATTACGTCGCCATTTTCCATTCTTTTTGTCCACATTAATTTCGGGA